>JANXSB010000685.1 GCA_025352865.1 Chthoniobacter sp.
CCATCGCGCTCACGCCTGAGCAGCAGAAGGATGCGAAGCTGGCCGCGCAGGCGAAGAAGCTGAAGACATTCTACGAGCAGCAGGGCCGCATCGTTTCCGAGGGCACCGTCGCGCCCGGCGGCGTGGTCGAGAGCCTCCAGCCGCTGCGCTCGCCGCACCGCTACCCGCAGTGGAAAACGATCCCGGCGGATCTCGTGCTCTTCGGCACGCCGGCGAATAACGTCCTCCTCCTCGACCAGCTCCGTGCGGAAATCTTCCCGCGCGGTTTTTCGATCCCGCCGCTCGGCGATGCCGCGGTCGTCCACACGCATTCGCCATTCGTGGGCGAATACGACGCGCTGAACATCATGGCCACCGACGCCGCCGGCTTCTCCGCCGCGGTGCAGACGATCATCGCTCCCGCAAGATAACGCCGCCGCGCGCCAGCGCCCCACTCCGATCCGTCATTCTGAACGGAGTCGAAGAACCTCTAACTATTTCTTCGGGGCGGAGGCGGTAGATGCAGCGCACATCTCACCCGCCGCCTCTCCCGCAGAAATAGTGAGAGGTCCTTCGGCTGCGCTTCGCAAAGCCGAAGCTCCGCTCAGGATGACGGGCTGGGGGGGGCGTGCCCGCTGCTTTTCGCTCCTCCACAATCGTCTATTAAGAACGCACAAACCCTTTTCCAAACAGCATCCGCGCTGCTTTAACTCCACTCCCGCGTTTCCTAAAACAGCGCCCTTTCAACTTCAAACTCCACCACACCACACGACCATGCCCAATCCCTGGACCGGAAAAGGAAACCCTTACACGCGGCTCGAAGTCCGCGCTCGTCTGCAAGCCGCACTCGATCGCGGCGAACCCATCATCGCTGCCGGCGCGGGCACGGGCATCAGCGCGAAGTTCATCGAGAAGGGCGGAGCCGACATCATCATCATCTACAATTCGGGCCGCTTCCGCATGGCCGGCCACGGCTCGACGTGCGGGCTCATGGCGTATGACGACGCCAACCAAGTGGCCATGGACATCGGCGAATACGAGGTGCTGCCCATCGTCGAGGAAGTGCCCGTCATCTGCGGCGTCCACGCCACCGACCCGCGCCGCCGGATGTGGCACTGGCTGGGTAAAGTGAAGGACATGGGCTTCAGCGGCGTGAACAATTTTCCCACGCACACCATTGTCGATGGGCAGTTCCGCCGCGTGCTCGAGGAGACCGGTATGAGCGTGGAAAAGGAATTCGATATGGTCGCGCTCGCGCACCGCATGGACCTCTTCACGATCGTCTATGTCGCCACCGCCGAGGAGGCGAAGCGCATGGCCGATGTCGGCGCGGATGCGATCATCGCGCACGTCGGCACCACCGTCGGCGGGAGCATCGGCGTGACCGGCGCGCTCTGCTCGATGGACGACGCGATCAACCGCACCCAGGCGATCATCGAAGGCGCGCGCTCCACCGGGCGCAAAGACATCTTCTTCCTCTCGCACGGTGGCCCCATCGCCACGCCGGAAGACGCCGCGCTGGTCAACTCGCGCACCGATTGCGTCGGCTTCGTCGGCGCGAGTTCGTTGGAGCGCCTCGGCGTCGAAGGCCCGCTCGTCGCGCTCACGCAGCGGTTCAAAAAAATCCCCGCACCCGCGGCGCGGCGCTGATTCCAAAAACCAAGCGCCGCATCCGTGCGCCGGGGGATTGACCCTCGCAACTGGCCCGCCGAGCATCGCGTCATGCGTCTCCCATTGCTCTGCGTCCTCTGCGTCTTCGCGTCTCTGCGTTTCCAAACCCACGCGCAGACGCCCGCATCCAAACTTCCCCAGCTCACCGACCCCGCCCTCCGCCTCGAAAAGCTCGCCACCTTCCCCGAAATCGAAGCCTACACCACCGTCTGCGGCGATCCCTCCGGTGCGTTCTACGTCGGCAATGACCCGCGCGACACCCGCCTCAACACCGCGCAGCCCGAGTGCTCCATCATCCGCTTCTCCAGCATGGGCGCGGATAAAAAGCGCACCGTCTTCGCCGACAAACTCTACTCCCCCGCCGGCTCCGCGTGGCACGACGGCTGGCTCTACGTCATCCACGACCCCCTCATGTCCCGCTTCCGCGACACCGATGGCGACGGCATCGCCGACCTCCGCGAAGACCTCATCACCAACCTCGGCCTCCCGCCCTACGAGGGCCTGAACGACCACGTCGTCTCCGGCTTCACCCTCGGCATGGACGGCTTTTTCTACATCAGCGTCGGCGACCGCGGCATCTACAAAGCGCGCGGCAAAGACGGCTCCGAGATCACCCTGCGCGGCGGCGGCATCATCCGCTGCCGGCCCGACGGCACCCAGCTCACCATCTTCTCCACCGGCACCCGCAACCACCTCGAAGTCGCCCTCGACGCCGAGGACAACGCCTTCACCCTCGACAACACCGACGACGGCAACGGCTGGTGGACCCGCCTCACTCACCACATCGAAGGCGGCTACTACGGCTACCCGTACGACTACCAGCACGCGGCGAACTACGGCGTCACGCAGCCGAGCCAGCAGACGCTCGATGCGATGAAACCAAACGGTCACGCCCTGCGGAAGTCAGGCGTCTCGCCTGACGGCCAGTCTTCGTCCGCTCCCACTCCGTCAGGCGAGACGCCTGACTTCCTCCCCGCCATGACCGACTTCGGCCGCGGCTCCCCCACCGGCGGCCTCTGCTACCTCAGCGACGGCCTCCCCGAGCCCTACCGCGGCAGACTCCTCTTCAGCGAATGGGGCAAAGGCACCGTCTCCGTCATCGAAGTCGCGCGCGACGGCGCCACCTTTCGCTTCGTCAAAAACACCCCGCTCGTCCAGGGCGGCGCGGGCGTGGACTTCCGCCCCATGCAGCTCAGCGTCGCCGCCGACGGCTCCCTCCTCATCGCCGACTGGCAGTGGGGCGGCTGGAAAGGCCCCAAAACCACCGGTACCATCTGGCGCGTGAGCTGGCCCGAAGCCCATCCCGACCCGCGCCTCCCGGACGAGAGCAAAGCGAGCGTCGAGGAGTTGCTCGCCGCGCTCGGTCACGCGGATCGCGAGCAGCGGTTGCGGGCGGAAGGGGAGTTGGTAAAGCGCATATTGGAAGAATTGAAGATGGAGTCACCGGCCGGGAAATGGGGAATAGCCGAAGCCGTCCGCCCATTGCGCGATATGGCAAAAGACGAAAAGAGTCCGCGGACCCAACGACTCCATGCGCTCGGTGCGATCCGACAGCTTTCCGACGCGGAGGGCATGGCGATCATCACCACCCTTCGCAAGGAAAGTCTCATTGCGGTGAACCGTGCCGCCGAACTCTGCGAAATAATTCACCAAACGTCGGAAAGCGAAGACTCCGCGATTCGGGCTCAAGCGCTGCGTCCGAGTGGGCGCTCGTCCGAATACCTAGATCCGAAACGAATAACCGATGAAGACCCTCGCGTTCGCGCGGCGGCTGCAATGGCTTTCGCTTGGTATGGTGACTTTCCCGATGAGTACGTTCAACTCCTTGGCGATGCCGATGTGTGGGTACGCTTCGTGTCACGCTCAGCGCTCCGCGAATACTTATCGTGGGGCTTGGCGTCGGCCCAAGGGGATGGCGAGAAGAGCGGCAGTAATATCATGCGGATGGCCCTTCGATCCCCTGATACCGCAACCCGCGATTCCGCGTGGTTCGTCTTTCCGCCATCGCTTGATGCGCGCTTCATTCGCGCCGCTGGCGACGAACGGGAATGTGCCAGCAATCTTGAGCGGCTCGGCATGACGACTACGAAACTCCTCGCGCCATTTCTTGCGGACAACGATCCCGCGTTTCGCGCCCGCGCCGTCGCCGCGCTCGGTGCCATCGCCTACCAGCCGAAGCCCTACGACGGCCATTGGTGGGGGACGCAGCCGGTGAAGAATCCGCCGCCGCCGAACAGCATCGCGTGGGCCGGCACCCCGGCGGCCATCGCCGCGCTCACCGCCGCGCTCGCCGATGCCGACCCCGGCGTGCGCCTCGCAGCGGCGAAGGCGTTCACGGGTTTCATCCTCGAAACCCGCGATGGCGCGGCAGCGCCGGTAGGGACGGCACTCCGTGCCGTCCGTGACGCGTCGCCCACTCCAGACGCTTCCGCCAAAAATGACGCCTCCGCGGACGGCTCGGAGAGCCGTCCCTACCGCGCGGCTGGGGCCGCGCTGGCCGCGCTGCGAGGCCGCCTTTCCACCGAGACCGAGGCGGCGGTGCGCCGCCAGCTCATCGAGGCGCTCGGCGTGCAGCGCGACCCGGAGGCGATGGGCGTCTTCACCGCCATCGCGCTCGACGAAAAGGCCGACGCGGAGTTTCGCGACACCGCGATCAGCGCCGTCGTCAGCATCGGCGGCGACGCGGCGAAGCAAACCATCGCGCGACTCGCCGGGGCGAAAGTTTCGCCCGCCGCCACACGCAAGATTATCGAGGCCGCGGGTGAGCTGCGCGTGCTGGAGGCCGCGCCCGCCTTGATCGCGCACATCGCGGACGAGAACGCGGGCAACCGGCAGGCCGCCGTGAAAGCGCTCGCCCAGCTCGGCCCGAAGGCGAACGCCACGCCGCCGCTCATCGCCGCGCTTTCCGACCCGGACGACAAG
>JANXSB010000688.1 GCA_025352865.1 Chthoniobacter sp.
TCGCAAAGCCGACCGGAACTTCGCTCAGGATGACAAAGATATTTCGCTGGCGGTGGCGCGGAGTTTTCGGACAATCGCCGAATCATGTCGCGCCGCATTTTCCTGCCCATCGCCACCGTCGGCTCGATGCTGACCGCCGCGGTTTTCGCGGGCGATTTCAACACGCTCACGGACGCCGAAAAAGGCGCGGGCTGGAAGCTGCTTTTCGACGGCAGGACGCTCGACGGCTGGCAGCCCATCGGCCAAGCGGGTGCGCCGATCAAGGGATGGGTGGTGCAGGACGGCGTGATCTTTCACGCGAAAGCGGCGGGCGGCGGAGACATCGTAACGGTGGAAAATTTCGGCGACTTCGAGCTGACGTGGGAGTGGAAGATCGGCTTCGCCGCCAACAGCGGCGTGAAATACGAATTGCCCGACGCGACGAAGGGCGTCGGCTTCGAGTATCAGCTCCTCGACGACGAAAACGAGCCGGATGGAAAGCGCGGCGGACGCCTCCACCAGACGGGCAGCCTCTACGATCTCATCGAGCCACCCGCCGAAAAAAAAGTCAGCCCGATTGGTGAGTGGAATTCGAGCCGGCTCGTGGTGAAGGGCAGTCACGTCGAGCAGTGGCTCAACGGCGCGAAGACCGTGGAGTTTGATATGGGCAGCGATGACCTCAAGGCGCGCATCGCGAAAAGCAAATATGCGAAGCTGCCGGGCTTCGGCGAAAAGACGAAGTCGCCGATTCTGCTCCAGGATCACGGCGGCGAAATCGCCTTCCGCGCGATCAAGCTCCGCGTGCTCGCGGAGAAATAACGCGCGATGGACGAGGAGCGGCTGCGCGATTTCATGGCCGCGGATCTCGCGGACATCGCGACCACGCGGATGCCGTTTGGGAAATTCGGGCCCGCGCATTTTCCGCCGCGTGGCGTGCCGCTCTACGATCTGCCGGTGGAGTATCTCGCGTGGTTCGCGCGGAAGGATTGTTTTCCGCAGGGGCGGCTCGGGGAGCTGCTGCGCATCGTCCACCAGATGAAGGTCGATGGGCTCGACGAAATCTTTGACCCGCTCCGCCGCCGCGCCGGCGGGAAAGCCGCGCTGCGCCCACCGCGCGCGCGTCCGCGGATTGAGCCTTAGTTTGCCTTTTTGCCTGCGCCTTTCTTGGCGGGCTCGGGCGGGGCGGCGGGGAGGGCGTCGAGCTTTTCGGTGAGGGTATAGTCGCCGATGGCGCGGATTTTTTCGACGACCGGCAGAGTGAGCGTGGAGCGGGGGAGTTTTTTTGCGGCGAGGGCGTCGAGGAGCGCGGCGGCGTGATGCGGGCGGGAGGCGAGCGCGGAGTAAAGCAGTCCGCGCTCGGGCTCGGCGAAGGCCTGCGCCTGCGCGAAAAGCGCGGGCGTGTCGAGCGGGTCGTCGAGGCTGGTGAGGACGAGCGCGGCGGGGAAGCGCATGACGAGGTCGGGGAAAAGCCGTGTGCAGGTTTCGCGGAGTCCGGGAGCCTTCGCGGTCATGAGCTGTTCGAGCGCGGCGCGGCGTTCGTCGGGGAGCATCTTCGGGTCGAGGGCGGTGCGGCGGGCGTCGGCCATTTGCTGGCCGGCGGCGAAGAGCTTGTCGAGCGCGGCGACTTGCGCGTGGAGCTTTGCGTCGGGTGCGTCGGCGAGCTTGGCGGTGACTTGCTCCCACGCGACGGGCATCGGCGCGGATGTGGCTTTTTTCAAACCGTCGCTCAGCCCCTCGATGACGGCGGCCTGCAACTCGGCCGTGCCCGCGAGCGCGCCGCCGAGGAGGACATCGACGGCCAGTGGTTCGCGGTCCATCGACTCGGCGAGACGGTGCGCGATGCAGCGGACGGTGAGCGGGATTTTCGCCTTGCCGCCGAGCGTGGCGAGCTGGCCGGGATCGCTGTCGCCGAGCGGGATGAGGCCGTACCAAAGCATCAGCGGGAGATTGTGATCGGCGGCGTCTTCGGCGTGCTGGAGCAGCGGGCGCGCGAGGTCGGCGCGGGTTTCGGCGGGGAAACGCTGGAGAGCGGAGGCGAGCGCGAGGCGGACGGCGGGCGAGGGGTCGTGTTCCGCGAGGCGGAGGAAATCGGCGGGCACGCTTGGTATTTTCGTGAAGCGGGTGTCCTCGGTGAGAAAGCGGATGGCCCACATGCGGAGATGCTCGTCGGAATTCGCGAGCGTTTTGCGCAGGAGCGAATCATTAGCGCTGCCGATGGCGTGGAGCGCCCACAGCGCGCGGAGCTGATGCGGCACGTCGGCTTCCTTGGCGAACATCGCGAGCAGCGCGGTCTGCGCGTCTTTCATTTTTCCACCGGCGGCGGCGCGCTCCTGCAGCAGGCGGCGCGACTGGCGGACGAGCCATTCGTTTGGCGAGAGTTGGAGCTGCGCGAGTTCCGCATTCGTGAGCTTCGCGAGGTCGGCGGGCACGCTGCCGGATGGGCCCGCGCTGATTTTGTAAATGCGGCCGCTCGTCCGGTGGACGCCGTCGTTTTCGTGGCACTCGCCGGTGTCGCTCCAGTCGGACATGAAGACGCCGCCGTCCGCCGCTGCCAGCAAATCCACGCCGCGGAACCACGGGTCGCCGACGGTGAGAAAATCCGCGCCGTGTTTCGCCACGTAGCCGCTGCCGTTGCGTTCGAGATTTTCCATGTTCACGCGGCGTCCGTAGAAATTGATCGTGAAAAGTTTGCCGCGGAATTCATCCGGCCACGCGCCACCCTGATAGATGAGGCAGCCCTCGTGCGAGTGCCCGCCGCCAAAGGCATCCGCGTTGTTTTTCGCGTCGTGAGACTGGGTCCATTTG
>JANXSB010000135.1 GCA_025352865.1 Chthoniobacter sp.
ATGGACTTCCGCGAGATGCTCAAGCAGCACATCGAGACGAAGGCCGACATGACCCTCGCGACCATCCCCGTCGCCCGCGAACCCGCGAAAGATTTCGGCGTCATGCACACCGACGAAAATCGCAAGATCATCCGCTTTGAGGAAAAGCCGAAAGACCCCACCGTGCTCGACGCCATGCGCATCCCGCCGGCGCTTTTGAAAGAGCTGGGCCGCGACGCGGATGCCGAGCTGTTTCAGGCGTCGATGGGCATCTACATTTTCAACCGCGAGGTGCTCGTGCAGGCGCTGGACAATGACTTCGTGGACTTCGGCAAGCACGTCATCCCGGACATGCTGAAAAAATTCCGCGTCCACTCGTACATCTACCAGGGTTACTGGGAGGACATCGGCACGATCCGCGCTTTTTTCGACGCGAATCTCCAGCTCACGAAAGCCGTGCCGGACTTCAATTTTTTCGACACCGTCACCCCCATCTACACGCACGCGCGTTTCCTCCCCGGCAGCAAAATCAACGGCGCGACCATCCGCCACGCCATCATCTCCGACGGCTGCATCATCGACGACGCCCACATTGAGCGCTGCGTCGTCGGCATCCGCAGCTTCATCAAGAGCGGCACCACCATCCGCGACAGCATCGTCATGGGCGCGGATTTTTACGACGCCGACCAGGCCGCGCGCGGCAACAACCCCGATCTCGGCATCGGCAAAAACTGCGTCATCGACCACGCGATCATCGACAAAAACGCGCGCGTCGGCGACGGCGTGGTCATCACGCCCGACGGCAAGCCGGAGAATTTCGACGGCGACAACTACTACATCCGCGACGGCATCGTGGTCGTGCCCAAGGGCGGTGTGATCCCGGCGGGCGCGTGGATTTGAGCGCGGGTGGAAAAAATAACGGTAAGAAAACCGCAGGCTCGCGCGTCATCCGTGCGGCACCCATGACCGCGCCGCGTGACAAATCATTTACACCCCGCCGCTTGGCGCTCCGCGCGCGATGTGGCATACCACTCCGAAATATGAAGGCGATCATTCCCATTTTCCTGGCCGCGCTGCTCGCGGCACGCGGCGTTTCCGGCGCGGCGGATTTCTTCGGCCTGCCGGACAAAACCATCGTCCCCAAACCCGCCGACACCACGCCCGCACCGGCGACTCCGGCTCCCGCCACGCCCGCGCCGGCGCGGGGCCCGGCCACGCCGGTGCCGATCACCAAGGCACCCGCCGATGAGGAGCCACCCACGCTTTTGCCCGACGGCATTTATTTGAAAACGCCGTCCGTCGGCGCGGGCAAAGAAACCAGCCGCGCCTTTCACGACATCGGCCCCGAGAATGGCATCCTCATCGGCCTCGAGTACACCATCGGCACGACCGGCGAGGGCGCGAAAGTCGTCGAATCCATCACCCCGCTTTACGTCCGCGCCGCGGGAAAAGCCCACGGCACGCTGCGCGGCACGCTCAAGCCCGGCAACCCCGCGAACGTCCTCGAAGCCCGGCCCGGCTTCGCCGTCTCCGCCATCGAGGCGCGCGGCAGCGGCGGGATCGAAGCCTTCCGCGTGACCTTCATGCGCTACGAAAACGGCGCGCTCGATCCCGCCGAGCGCTACATCACCAAATGGTTCGGCGGCGAAAGCACCGAGCCCATCAAGCGCCTCCGCACCGACACCCGCCCCATCGTCGGCATCTATGGAAAGGCCGACACCGCCATCAGCGAATTCGGCCTCATCGTCCGCCACGTCATCCCGCCGCCACCGAAAGTCGCCGTCAATCCCTTTGGCACGCCCACGCCGCCCGATCCCGGCGGCCTGCCCACGACACCCGCCGCCGACATGCCCGACGAAGGCCCCACGCTCACCACCGCCGCCCCGCCCCAACCCACCGCCTTCGACCCCGCGATCCTCAAGACCGACCACATCGGCGGCGACCGCGACTGGGGCAATCCCTTTCGCGACCTCGCCCCGTCCGGCTCGCTCCTCATCGGATTCGACTACGCCACCATCGACAAGGACGGCCCGAAAATCGCCTCCCTCCGCCCGCTCTACCTCCTCGCTAATGCGAGCAAAAAACTCGGCGACCTCCACGGCGAACCGCCCACCACCGCCCGCACCGACGCCCGTCCCGGCTACGCCGTCGGCGCGATCACGGCCAAAGGCGGCGCACTCGTCCAGGGCTTCCAGCTCACCTTTATGAAACTGAAAGGCTCCGCCCTCGATCCGAGCGACAGCTACCAGGGCGACTGGATCGGCGGCGACAAAGACAAGGACGGAGCCAAGCGGCTCGACGGCGGCGGGCAGCCCTTCGTCGGCCTCTACGGAAAGAGCGGCAAAGACGTCAACGAACTCGGCTTCTTCGTGAAAAAGGGCAGCGGCAGCACCGCCACGAGCGCCCGTCCCGTCGTCCCCACGCCGGGCACCGCCACTCCCGCGCCCTCGCCGACCGGCGGCGGCCTCCAGGTCTTCGCCGTCGCCGATGACGAGTTCACCCTCTTCCTCAATGGCCGCGAAATCCTCTCCGGCTCCTCCCCAAAAAGAGTCGAGTCCGGCGACTTCCCCATCGTCAAAGGCGACGTCATCACCGCCATCGTCAAAGACACCGGCGGCAGCGAAGCTTGGTTCTCCCTGCGCGTCGTCCGCGAGGGGAAGACCATCCTCGACGCCGGCGACATGCGCTACCTCCTCACTGAACCGCCCTCGTGGCGGGTCTCGAAAATGATGACCGGCTTTCGCGAACCCAAAGTCTGGACGCATGAAAAGCAAATGGGCACCGATGCCCGGCCCCGCGCCGCGTGGGCCACGGCGAAGGACGCCACGGCGACGGTGCTGTACTTCAAAGGCATCGTCCCGTGATGAGGGGAGAGGTATGAGGTATGAAGAATGAGTTATGAAAAAGGGGCGCGATGCGGCGTCATACCTCATCCTTCCTCCCTCATCACTCATCCCTTCTGCCCTCGTCCCCTTTCCGCCATGCGAACACTCCTCGTCCTCCTCCTGCTCAGCGCTCTCCCCCTTTCCGCCGCCGAGCCCGATCCGCCCGCCGCACCCGCCGGCCTCCCCTTCTCCACCGTCTTCGTCGGGCGCGACCGCTTCGACGCCCTCCTCCCGCGCCTCGCGCCCGCCGTCGGCCAGCCCCTCGGCCAGCGCATCGCCCTCTGCGGCCGCGCCCTCGTCGGCACGAAGTACAAAGCCTTCACCCTCGAGATCGACGACCACATCGAAGCCCCCTCCGTCAATTTCACCGGCCTCGACTGCTGGACCTTCTTCGAGACCGCCCTCGCCCTCGCCCGCATGCTCGACGAGCCGCGCGAAAACTGGACGCCTCAGACCCTCCTCCGCTACATCGAACTCGACCGCTACCGCGGCGGCCACTGCGACGGCTACCTCACCCGCCTCCACTACCTCGAAGACTGGCTCGGCGACAACGACCGCCGCGGCCTCGTCCGCGACCTCACCCGCGCGCTCGGCGGCATCCCCGCCGCCCACAGCGCCGTCGAGATGCAGCGCGCCTGGAAAAGCTACCGCTACATGCGCGCCAACCCCGCCTACCGCGCCGGCATCGCCCGCATGGAAGACCGCATCGCCGCCACCCCCCTTTACTACATCCCGAAAAGCCGCGTCCCCGCCATCGAGCCCCAGCTTCAGACCGGCGACATCATCGGCATCTGCTCGCACGACGGCACCTTCATCGGCACCTCCCACGTCGGCCTCGCCTACCGCACCCCCGACGGCGTCCTCCACTTCATGCACGCCAGCGCCCCCCGCAACTCCGGCAAAGTCATCCTCGACCAGCGCCTCAGCGGCTACCTCCAGCACTTCAAAACCGAAGCCGGCATCCTCGTCGCGCGGCCTTTGAAATAGCGCGCGTTAGCACGGCGAGTTGCCTTCCCTATGAGCGAAACCCTCCCGCCGAATCCTCCATCCCGCATCGTCTGGTTCCTGTGCGGTATTGCCGTCGCATGGATGGCCCACTTGTTAATCAGCCCCATCCTCAGCGTCCTCGACGGCATCCCCCACGGGGGCACTCTGAATGTCGTTTGTGCTCGGGGGATGTACGCCGCCCTCCTGAGTTACGCCCAGGACCATGATGGCAACTTTCCCCCGACTCTCTTGACGCTGGTTCCAAAGTATATTTCCCAGACGGAAGGCCGCCCTTTCCGGTACGTGAATTATATGACTAGGCAACCCTCCGACTGGCTATACTTCCCGCACAGGAAAGAGGATGGACTCCGACCGGACACCATCCTTCTCGCCACTCCGGGCAGCACAGGCGGCTCGTCACAATCTCCGCACCGGCTTGTTTGCAAGGCGAATGGCTTCCCCGAATACCTCCCCGAAGCTGACTTCCAGCGCCTCATCCGCGAGCAGAATCCCCCCACGTCATCCCCGTCGCCCGACCGCTGAAATCGCACCCGCTTCCCGCGCTGCGTTCTCGCCTTTTTTTCTAAACGCGGAGACGCAGAGACGCAGAGAACGCAGAGGAATGACGGGAAGCGCGGCGCTTTGCGACCTCTGCGACTCTGCGCCTCTGCGTTTTCAAATCCCCAGCCCCGCCAGCTCCTTTTCCAACTCCCCGTGCCGCTCGTGATGGTAATGGTGTGCGCGGAAACCCAGCGCCCGCGCCGTCTCGATATTGGGCAGCAGATCATCAATGAAAAAAGTCCGCGCCGGCTCCAGCCCGTGCGCCCGGATGGCGTGCTGGTAAATCTCCGCGCCCGGCTTCGACGCCCGCACCGCGTAGCTGTAAGTCCCCGCCGTGAACCGCGCGAAAACCGGATAGCGCCGGAACACATAGTCGCGATGGATGTCGCTCGTATTGCTCAGCAGATAAAGCGGGAAGCGCCCATGCAGCCGCTCGACCAGCGCGAGCATCGGCGCATTCGGCTCGAAGATTTCCTCCCACGCCGCGATGAACCCCGCCTCCGAGCCCCGGTAGCCCAGCACCGCGCGCGTCTCCCGCAGGAATTCCGCGCGTCCGAGCTGCCCGTCTTCATAGGCCAGCTTCACCCGCTCGATCTGCCCCAGCACCGCTGCCGGATCATGCACCGCGCTTTCCACCGCGAGCTTTTTCAAAGCCAGCGCGAAGTCGAAACGCAGGAGCACATTGCCGATGTCGAAAAGGAAGGCGTCAATCATGGAACGGGCGCGCACTTTGCCCCAACTCCGCCGAAAGACAACCCGGCCCCGCCGGGCCGAAAAAACGCGTTGCCAAGCGGGGCCGGCTCCCGGATAAGCAATCCCATGAAGCTCATCATGCTCGTCATCATCATCGGCCTCACTGTGACCGCTTTTGTCGAACACAACAAGTCCGCCGCTGCGCTGGAAGAAACCGCCGTGGCCAAGCAACTGGCGGAGAACATCCGGCAGGCGACAGCCGATGTGCGGAACGACGCCAATGCGGTGCAAAAGCAACTCGACGACGCCAACAAGCAGGTCACCGAAGGCAAGGAAGCTGCCCGCAAACTCACCGAAGACCATTTGCAGGCGCAAAAGCAGATGCAGGAGAGCACCGAGGCGAGCGCGAAACAGACGACCGAGCTGGAGGAGGTCAAAAAGAAACTGGCCGACGCCGAGGCCCAGCTCGCCACCATGCAGACCGACCTCGCCACCACCAAGGCCCAGGCCACCGTGGCCAAGGACGAGCTGAGCAAGCTCCAGGAAAAGTCCAAGCTGCCCCCGCTCGGCACCGCGACCGGACGGAAGTAGCTGCGGAGCGCGCCGCGCCGCATGACTTGGCGCGCGGC
>JANXSB010000062.1 GCA_025352865.1 Chthoniobacter sp.
CCCATCGCCGTCGCGAAAAGGCCCGCGGCCATCACGCCGCGGATGCCGGTGGGAAGTTCGCGCAGGATGTAGTTCACGAAATAATCGCCGGTCGGCCGCTGCGCCGCGTGCGCCGGGAGGTGGTAATAGACCCACAGCAAAACCCCGATGAGGGTGAAGCTGAGCGCCACCGGGATGTCCGCCAAGCCTGATAGAATCAGGCTTCGCCGGCTGCGGCGAATGTCCGGCGCGGTGAGCATCCGCTGCACCATGTCCTGATCCGTGCCGTGCGTGGCCATGGTCACAAAGACCGAGGCGATGAACGCGGTGAAGACGGTGTATTCCGTTTCGAGCACCTTTTTCACGTTGCCCCAGAAACCCAGTTCCGCGCGCTTCGCCGGATTTTTCTCGATGCCCGTGTCCCAGAAATCCAGCGCGGTTTCGGCGATGGCCGCGGATTCTGTCGCCACCTCTTCGTCCGCTTTCTGCCGTGCCTCCGCGTCCGTCATTTTGCCGCCCGCCGTTTTCAAAAGCACCTGCGTCCGCGCCTCGACGACCTCGGCATCGACCGGCGCAGTGACCGCCATCGTTTTCACCACGCCCCATCCGCCGACCGCGTGCCAGAGCGTGAACATCGCGTAAAACATCGCGCCAAACATGAGGAAGACTTGCAGCAGATCGGTCCACACCACCGCCTTGATCCCACCGAACGTCGTATAAATCGCCGTGATGAAAACGAGGAAGCCGACCGCGCCGACGTAGAGCCAGAGCGTCTCCGCGCGGTTCGGGTGCATGTCGCGGATCAGCTCCCACGCGCCCACGAGCAGGATCGCCGGCACGAACATGCGCGAGCCGCTCGCGAGTACCCGCGTGAGCAAAAAAACTGCAGACGAGGTGAGTTTCGTCGAGCGGCCAAAGCGCGTCTCGAGAAATTCATAAATCGAGACGACGCGCAGTTTGTAAAACGTGCCGATGAAAAGATAGGCGACGACGATGCGCGCGAGGATCGTGCCGATGGCAAGCTGGCCGTACGTAAAATTGCGCAGGCCGTAGCCCTCGCCCGGCGTGCCGAGGAAAGTTCCCGCGCTGACTTCCGCCGCCATGATCGACGCCAGCACCGCCCACCACGGGATGTTCCGATCGCCTACGGCAAAGCCTTCCATCGAGCTTTCGCCGCGCCCTTTGTAGAGGCCGACGGAAATGATGACGACGAAGTAGGCGAGGATGACGAGGCCGTCGATGAGCCAGGGGTTGTGCATGGCAACGGCGGGCTTTTACGCGCGCGAAGTTTCCACCGCACTCGCCGGCGTGGCGGCTTTCACCATGACCTTCGAGTTGCGCGCACCTGCGTCGTATTTTTTCCGCCGCTCCGGCGGCAAAATGTCGGGCGTTGCCTCGGCGTAGCCGCCTTTCTGCTGGAAGAAATTAAACGCCTGCGTCGAAAGCGCGAAGATCTGCTTCATCCCCTTCTCCGCCGCGAGCTGATCGGCAAAGGCCATGAGCTTGCGCCCGTGGCCCTCGCCCTCGTGGCTTTTGCTCACGTAGAGGCACGCGAGTTCGGCCATCCGCTGCTCGGGGTAAACATGCACGGCCACGCAGCCGACGAGATTCCGGTCAAGTTCCAGAATCCAGTAATCCTCCAGATGCGCCACGATGTCCGTGCGCGTGCGCTTCACGAGTTCCTCGTTATCGACCGACTGCCGGATGAGCGCCATGACCGCGCGCACGTCCTTTTTGAACACGCGGCGGATTTGCTGGTACTCGTTGGAATAAACCATCGTGCCGATGCCTTCGTGGCTGAAAATCTCGCTGAGCAGCGCCTCGTCGTGCAGCCCGTTGAGCAAATGCACGCGCGCCACGCCGAGCTGGCAGGCCCGCGCCGCGTGCTCGAGTTTCGAGAGCAGACTCGGCTCGATCCCGGTGCGCTTTTTTTTCACAAATTCCTCCGCATCGGCAATCGAAAGCTGGCCGATGATTTCGCCGTTCACGATCACGCCCTCGCTCGCGGAGAGGTAAAGAATCTTCATCGCCTGCATGGCCTCGGCGACTTCGAGGGCGATGCCGTCGGAGTTCACGCGGAATGTTCTCCCCTCGCCGTCGTAGCCCAGCGGCGGGATCACGGGAATGATGCCCTCGTTCAAAAACAGGTGCAGCGATTTCGTGTCCACGCGCTCGACGCGGCCGGTGTGGAGCTGATCCACACCGCCGAGAATGCCCGCCGGATGCGCGATGATCGCATTCGCATAGACCGCGCGGAGATCGACGGACGTGAGCCCCTGCATGATCTCGTTCATCACGTTCGTGGCCGCTTCGAGGCTGACCTTGAGCGTGGCGTCGTCGGTGATGCCGATGCCGTCCGCGTTGGAAATCGTGACGCTGCGCTCGGCGGCGAGCTGCGCGATTTGCTGGCCCGCGCCGTGGACGAGGATGACCTTGATGCTCAGCGAGCGCAGCACCGCGAGATCGAGCAGGAGGTTCGCGAAATTCGGCGACGCCACGATCTCGCCGTCGATCGCGACCACGAAGATTTTTTCGCGAAAGCGAGGGACGTATTGGAGAATGCCGCGGAGGTCAGAAACTTTCATCGTGGACGTGGGCGCTGACGAAACGAAAATTCCGCCCGCGCGCAAAGCGCAAAAGACGGCGGCTCTCAATCCGCAAGGCTGGGTTTTTTGAAACGCAGAGACGCAGAGGCGCAGAGGGCGCAGAGTTCAAAGCGAAGGCCGTCACGGGTTGCGCGGCCACTCTTCCTCCGCGGCCTCTGCGCCTCTGCGTCTCTGCGTTTTGAAAAATAGACGGCCCCGCTCAGTACTCGTGCTCCATCTCGTCGAGATAACGCGAGATGGGGTCACGGCGCTTTTGCTCCTGCCCGGAAAGTTCGTTGGCCGTCTTCAGGTAGCTGTCAAATGCGCTGCTCTTTCCACCGAGCTGCGTGCCCTCGAACCAATTGAGATAGTCCGCAATCTCCGCCGTGCGCCGCAGCACGGCGGTCCGGTATTCCTCGATGCGCGCGAGCCGCTCGCGGACGCCGCCGGTCTTGCCCCGCGCGAGCAGCGCGAAGGCCTGCTCGTAATCCGCGAGCACCGGGCGGTAAAGCGCGTTGGCGCGGGCGCTGAGCGCGACGATCAGCGTGTGGCGCTCGGCCAGCGCAGCGCGGCTCGCGGGCAGCTTGAGGTATTGCGCGAAATCGCCGGGCGCGAAGGTCTTCACCGCGCCGTCCTTGCCGGTGGGAATCTCTATCGCCAGCAGCGCCGCGAGTTCCTTCTCCGTCTCGTCCGCGCTCAATCCGCGGTAGCGGTCCGCCGCCGCGAAACGCGCGAGATTCAGCGTCCACCATTTCTGCAAAGTCGCCTCGTCGGCGGCGAGCGTGGGGAAGCGCTTCCGCAGCAGCGCCACGGAATCGCCGTCGCTCCGCGGCCAGTCGCGCACCATGCGCGCAATCCCCGCGCGGCCATTTGGCTGACTGGCGAGGAGCTGGAGCAGACACGCCGCCAGCGCCTCATCCATCGCGCGCGCGGTCGCGCCAAGATCATCGGGATGATCGGCCAGAAAATCCGCGAGCGGCGGCAGCTTGTTGGTTTCGAGGAGGCGCTTGAAAAGATCGGCGTTCGCTCCGGTCTCGCGCTGCCGGATGAGCTGGACGATGCCGTCGGTGATCCACCACGGCGCCTCGCGAAAGGCCGTGCCGCCTTTCACCCCGGACTCGCGATACGCGTGCTCCAGCAGCACCGCGCGGACGATCTGCCTTTGCAGATTCACGTCGGCCGGGTTCGCGCCGACGCGCACGTCGATCTGCACTTTGAAACCGGGGAGCGATTCGACGAGCCGCACCTTCGCCGCCGGTTCGTCGAGGTGCGCGCCGGACGCGGGTTCGATGACGATGACGATGGGAGCCTTCCACGCGTTCTCACTTTCCCCGAGCAGTTGCAGCACGTCGCGCTTCACCTCGCCGGCAAAGCTGACCACGCGCATGCGCAGCGGCGCGTCGTCGCAATAGACGCTGAATTGTTTCAGGTCGCTGTGCTGCCGCGGGTCCAACGCGCCGGCGGGCAGCAGCACCGCGAGCAGCGCCAGCACCAGAGCCAGCGCCCGCCGGTTCATGGAGCGCCGCCCTTGGTGACGAGCGTGATCGTCCCCTTTTGCACCACCACCGCCTGCATCTTGTCCATGCTCTTGCGGTCGCGCTGGAGCAAGCCCCAGATTTTTTGAAAAAAGAAATCGAGATACTGCATCGCCACGGGATGCACCGCGAGCCGGCCAAAGTTTCCACCGAGCATCGTCGCCGTGAATTTGCCGTCCTTGACTTCGAGCCGGTAGAGTACGCCGGAATAGACCGGCAGGCCGAACAGCGACTCCTCCGCGCCGATGTGAATGACGCCGGGATGCAGATTCACGTAGGCGCGCTTGAACTCCAGGCCCGCCACCCCGCCGTCCTTCGATTTCAACTGCTGCTGGAGGTAGCCGCTGACCTCCGCTTCGGTGAGGTCCACGCGTTTCGGCTGCGGCGAGTCGATCGCGTCCATCAGGTCCGAACTCACCAGGCGCTGCGGCACTTCTTTGCCCAGCTCCGGCACTCCGTCCGGCTTTTGCGTCACCAAAAAAAGCGCCGCGAGGATCGCGGAATAAATCAGCACATTGACCGCCGTCTTGATCTCGCGCGTCGCGCCGCCTGACTTCGGATTCGTCATCTTCGCGATGCGTTTGCGCGCCTGCTCGGGCGTCTCCGTTTTCCCGCTGCCCTCCTCCTCCTTCGGCAAAAGCGACCGGTCCAGCTTCCCTCCGCAGTTGTGACAATAGACGCGCTCGGCTTCGTTTTCGTAGCCGCATTGTCCGCAGGGGAGATTGGCTGGCGTGGCGGGATCGGTTTTCTTGGCCATGGGCTATTCGGTTTTCTTTTTCGGGGTCGGTTTGGATTTTTCCACCGCAGGTTTTGCCTCAGTTTTCTTCGTCTCGCCACTCTTCGTTTCCGCGGAGCCGGAGTCGCTTTTCGCCGAGGCCTTGTAGCCCTCGCTGCGGTAGTCGGTGATGTAAAATCCCGACCCTTTGAAAATCAAACCCGCACCCGTGCCCAGCAGCCGCTTCACCTTCCCCCGGCCCCAGGCCTTCATCCGGCAGCGCTCCTTCGGGCAGACCGTCAGCGCGGCGTCCTTCATCGAGTGGAATATCTCGAAGGTCTTTTTGCACTTCTCGCACTGGTAATCGTAGGTCGGCATCGGGGTCGTGGCGTGCTTTCTCGGGAAAAAGCAGGCCGTGAACTAGCAGAGCGCGCGCTAGGCCGCAAACGATTGTTCCCGCCTTGACGCTCCCCGCTTCACCGATAACCTCCCGCCTCTTGAAAATCTCCCACCCGATGCTCCGCACCCTCGGCCTGCTCCTCCTCACCATCGTTTGCACCACCGCCTGCGCCCGGCGCGACCCGCGTTTCGCGGAGGACACCGTCTATCTCGGCGGCTTCCACAGCGCCCACTCGAACGCCCCACGCGCCAGCACCGACACCGTCTCCTATTGGGACGGCGACGGCGCGCCCGGCGCACCCTCCATCCGCATCAGCCTCGGCGAGCAGCGCGCCTATTTTTATAAAAGCGGCGAACTCGTCGGCATCTCCGCCATCTCCACCGGACGCGAAGGCTTCGGCACCAATGCCGGCAGCTTCAAGATCATCCAGAAAGACAAGGATCACGTCTCCTCGCGCTTCGGCGACTACATCGCGCGCGACGGCACGATCATCAAAAAAGAGATCGACCGCGACAAAGACCCCATGCCCAAAGGCGCGATCTACGACGGCGCGCGCATGCCCTACTTCATGCGCATCGTCGGCGGCACCGGCATGCACGAAGGCTTCCTCCCCGGCTACCCCGCCTCGCACGGCTGCATCCGCATGCCCGGCCACATGGCGGAGATTTTCTTCAACCACGTCTCCGTCGGCACCCCGGTGACAATCACGAACTGACCCGCGTGGCGCTGCCGGAAATTTCCGTCGCCGAAGCGCACCAGCGCCTCGCCACCACGAGCCCGCCGCGCCTCATCGACGTGCGCGAGGCCGATGAGTTTGAAATCGCCCGCATCGCCGGAGCCGAGTTGCTCCCGCTCTCGCAGTGGCCCGCCATCGCCACGGAAAAACTCCGCGATCCCGCGCAGCCACTCCTCATCCACTGCCACCACGGCGGACGCTCCGGCCAGGCCACCGCCTACCTCCGTCACCACGGCTTCACCGACGTGACGAATGTCGCCGGCGGCATCGATGCGTGGTCGCAGGAAATCGACCCATCAGTCCCGCGCTACTGACCGCGCCCGCACCGCGAAACGCCACGCGCCCAGCGCCACGCACGCGAGCGCCGCGATTTGGTAGCCGGAAAAGCTCCCGCCAATCCGCGGCGTCGCCCGCAGGAATTCGTGCGCAAAACGGAACGCACCATACGCCATGAGGTAAACGTGGAAGTGCTGCCCGCGCAGCCGCGCCGCGAGATGAGTCCACGAAAAACACGAAAGGACACGAAAGGCAGAGTTCCCTTTTTCGTGTCCTTTCGTGTCTTTCGTGGACTCACCTCCCCAGCGCAGTGCTAGGAAAAAGGCGAGCGCCAGCAGATTAAACCCGATCTCCACCGGCACCGCCGGCCAGCGCGGGACGCCGTGCGCATCGTTGATCGTCCACCACGCCGCCGCGCATTCCTTTCCCAGACAGCATCCGTGGAGCAGACACCCGACCCGCCCGAGCACAATCCCCACCGGCGCGATCACCGCAAACCAATCCCCCGTCGCCTGCGTATAGCCCGTCAGCTTTTTCGCCACCTCCACACCCGCATACCCGCCGAGCAGCGCGCCGAGGATCGTCTTCCCCGTCGCCCAAATCATCCACCGCCCCGGCGCATCCCAAAACATCCACCCCTCCGCCGCGAGATACACGATCTTCGCTCCCAGAAACGCGCTCACCAGCGCCGCGATGTAGATGACCAGCAGCCGCTCATCCCGCCGCGCCAGCCGCGCCCAAAACGCGATGCTCACGGCGATGCCCACGAGCATGAGCAGCGAATACGGCGATGCCGTCATGCCTGCCCTGCGGCACCGCCTGCCGCATAATACCGGCAAAACGAATCCAGCTTCCCATCCGGCCGGATGACGTGCGTGCAGCAGCGGTCGATGCGGTCTTCGTCCCACGTCCCGGCGTCCATGAAGGGCTTGATGAAAAGGCGGAAGGTGTTCGTCTCGTTCAACTC
>JANXSB010000065.1 GCA_025352865.1 Chthoniobacter sp.
CACGAGCGGCAGCGCAAGGAATACTTCCCCTCCCTCGGCGAATACACCGCCCTCTTCGGCCTCACCAAAGCGCGCGCCGAAATGCTCAAACCCGACGCCCTCATCATGCACCCCGGCCCCATCAACCGCGGCGTCGAGATCGACAGCGACCTCGCCGACAGCGGCCGCTCCGTCATCCTCGATCAAGTCACCAACGGCCTCGCCGTCCGCATGGGCGTGCTTTTCCTCTGCGCCGGAGCGAACCCCAAAAAGGAATGACCATTCGCGAGCATCTTCATCAAAAATTGCGGCACGCGAAAAATGTAAAGCTCGCCGGGTTCGTCGTGTTCGGAATCGGCCTTGCTCTTGCCGCCAGCGCCGGTGGTCGGAATCCGGTATTTGCTGCCATCGCAATTGCCGGGTTTGTCGTTGCATTCGTGGTCGGCATTTTCATCCAAGCCAAGGTTTGCTGCCCGAAGTGTGGAAAGGGCGTGGGCAAGTTTCTTGTGCGGGACGAAAACATTCTCTTTGTCTGGCGGCCAATCGACTACTGTCCGTATTGCGGCGTCTCGCTCGACTCAGAGCTTGAAGAACTTTGATGAAAACCACCCTCATCACCAACGGCCACATCATCGATCCGGCCAATCGCATTGATCGCGTCGGCGACGTTTACCTGACGGACGGGAAGATCGAAAAAATCGACCTCGAAGGATTGGCGCGGCAGCACCGCGACGATTTGGAAGTCATCGACGCGAGCGGCCTCGTCGTTTGCCCAGGACTCATCGACCTTCACGTCCACCTGCGCGAACCCGGCCAGTCGGCGAAAGAAACCATCGCGAGCGGGACGAAAGCCGCGGCGGCGGGTGGCTTCACGAGCATCGTTTGCATGCCGAATACTTCGCCAAGCATCGACAGCCCGAGCGTGGTGACGTGGGTTTTGGAAAAAGCGAAAGCCGAGGCGTGCGTGAATGTTTTTCCCACGGGTGCGATCACCAAAGGCCTCGCGGGCGAAGAACTCGCGCCCATCGGCTCGATGCACAAAGCCGGCGTCGTCGCGCTGACCGACGACGGGCATTGCATCCAAAACCACGAAGTCATGCGCCGCGCGCTGGAGTACGCGCGCATGTTCGGCCTCACGGTCATGGACCATTGCCAGGACTACAATCTCGTCGGCAAAGGCGTGATGCACGAAGGCGCGGTCAGCACCGCGCTCGGCCTGCCCGGCTGGCCGGCGGCGGGCGAGGAGATCATCGTCCAGCGCAACGCCCTCCTCGCCGAACTCACCGGCACGCCCATCCACTGCCAGCACCTCAGCAGCGGCGGCAGCGTCCGCCTTTTGCGCGAAGCGCGCGCCCGCGGCATCCCGCTCAGCGGCGAAATCTGCCCGCACCACATCGCCCTCACCGACGAGTCCATCCGCGGCTTCGACACGCACTACAAAATGAACCCGCCGCTCCGCACGCAGCGCGACATCGACCTGCTCATCGAGGGCGTCGCCGACGGCACCATCACCATCCTCGCCAGCGACCACGCACCGCATTGCAGCTACGAAAAGGAAGTCGAGTTCGACCTCGCACCCTTCGGCATCCTCGGCCTCGAAACCGAGCTCGGCCTTTTCCTCGACATCCTCGTCCACAAAAAGAAAGCCATCTCCCTCGCACGCCTCATCGAGATGTTCACCACCGAACCCGCCCGCCTCCTCCGCCTCGACCGCGGAACCCTCACGCCCGGCGCACCCGCAGACGTTACGCTCATCGACCCCGGCCTCGAATGGACCGTCGATAAAGAGCAAAGCTTCTCCCGCAGCCGCAACACGCCCTTCCACGGCTGGCAGCTCAAAGGCCGCGCCGTCCGCACCATCGTCGCGGGCAAAACCGTCTGGTCACTTTGACCGCCACGCCGCCAATGAAAGCGAAACGCGAAATCCCCTGCGCGACCTGCGGCAAGCCGACCGAATATTTCACCGAACCCACCGGCCCGTTCTGCTCCACGCGCTGCCAGATGATCGACCTCGGCAAATGGCTCGGCGAAGAGTACCGCGTCAGCGAACCGCTCCGCCCCGACCACTTCGCCGAGTTCGAGCAGCTCGATGGCGAACTCGACCGACCGGAGTAGCTGCGAAGAAGCAGCGTCGCGCTATCCCGCGAGGTACGGAATCGTCAGCGGGCCTTGCGGCAGGACGGCGACGCGCGCAGTCGAGAGAAGTGCCGCGAGTTTTTGCGCGACCGTCGCGGCGATGTCGGCACAGGGGATGAGGTGCGCGGCGCGGATGGTTTCGGCAGGGAGCGCGCTGTGGAGATGGATTTCCGCGCGGCGCTGGATGAGCGACTGGATCTGGCCCTGCCATTGCTCGGCGTGGAG
>JANXSB010000070.1 GCA_025352865.1 Chthoniobacter sp.
GCTGCTGGTAGGCGTTCTCGTTGGTGATCTGTTTGTAGATGTCGCAGAGGTTGCCGTAGCGTTCGCGGATGGCGGGCTCGCCGAGGCGCTTGATGGCGTCGGCGAAATCGAGATACACGCCGAGTCCGCCGGGGCCGACGCCGCGGCCGTCGTCGCACGCCTCTTTCGCAGAGCGCGAGGAGATGTCGCGCGGGGCGAGGTTGCCGAAGCTGGGATACTTCCGCTCGAGATAGTAGTCGCGTTCGTCCTCGGGGATTTCGTGCGGTTTGCGGTTGTCGCCTTTCTTTTTCGGCACCCAGACGCGCCCGTCGTTGCGGAGCGACTCGGACATGAGCGTGAGCTTGCTCTGGTAGTCGCCGCCGGTCGGGATGCAGGTCGGATGGATTTGCGTGTAGCAGGGATTGGCGAAGAGCGCGCCGCGTTTGTACGCGCGCCAGGAGGCGGTGACGTTGCAGCCTTTCGCGTTGGTCGAAAGGTAGAAGACATTGCCGTAGCCGCCGGTGCAGAGGAGCACGGCGTCGGCGGCGTGCGAGGTGATCGCGCCGGTCACCATGTCGCGGACGACGATGCCTTTCGCGTGCCCATCCACGAGGACGACATCGAGCATTTCCGTGCGCGGAAACATCTCGACGGTCTTCTCCGCGATCTGCCGGTTCAGCGCGGAGTACGCACCGAGCAGGAGCTGCTGCCCGGTCTGTCCGCGCGCGTAAAAAGTCCGCGAGACCTGCGCGCCGCCGAACGAGCGATTCGCCAGCAGACCGCCGTATTCGCGCGCGAACGGCACGCCCTGCGCGAAGCATTGATCAATGATCGCGGAGCTGACTTCCGCGAGCCGATGGACGTTGGCCTCGCGCGAGCGGAAGTCGCCGCCCTTGATCGTGTCATAGAAAAGCCGATGCACCGAGTCGCCGTCGTTTTGGTAATTCTTCGCCGCATTGATTCCGCCCTGCGCCGCGATCGAATGCGCCCGGCGCGGCGAATCCTGATAGCAAAAGCATTTCACCTTGTAACCCATCTCGCCGAGCGAAGCCGCCGCGCTCGCACCCGCGAGCCCGCTCCCCACCACGATGATCTCATACTTCCGCCGGTTCGCGGGATTGATGAGCTTCGACTCAAACTTGTGCTTCTCCCATTTCCCCGCGAGCGGGCCCGACGGGATTTTCGAATCAAGAACGACGCTCATTATTTCACGACTCCGGTAAGGACTGCGACGGGGATGGCGGCATAGCCGAGGAAGATCAGCCACGAAAACGCCGCGCCGCCTTTCTCCCACAGCGGTCGCAGCTTCGCGCTGTTGAGGCCGAGCGTTTGGAAAAGACTGCCGATGCCGTGATTGAGGTGCATCGCGAGCAGCCCGACGCCGACGAGGTAGAACGCCGACGCCGCCTTGTTTTGGAAGCCGAGGATCATCATGCGGTAAACGTCGTGCCGGCCTTTCGCGTCGTGCAGCGTGAGGTAGGTCGGGTCGATTTTCTGCGCGGTGAAATGCAGCAGGTGAAAGATGATGAAGCACAGCACCATCAGCCCGCTCAGCGTCATCATGCGCGCGGGGAAAGTCGCCGCCCGGCGTGTCGTCACGGCGTAGGACGTGCCGCGGGCGGTGCGGTTTTCGAGGCGGAGTTTGATCGTGAAAACGATGTGCGCCACGAGCATCGCGAGCAGGGCCAGGCGCACCGCCCAAAGCAACTCACCGAGGTTTTGTAGAAATGCCCCGTAGCGGTTGATGGACTCCTGCCCGATGAAGATTTGCAGGTTGCCGATCATGTGGCCGACGACGAAACCGAAGAGCGCGAGGCCGGTCAGGGCGACGATCCATTTTCGACCGATGGACGAGGAGAGATACGAGGAGATGGGATTCACAGTTTGCTAAAAAATGTCACGCGTCCGGGAACTCCGCGGGACTGCGGCCGAGCGCCGTGATCGAGCAGCCGACGACGATGCGGAGATGCAGGTCTGCGGCGGCGTCGAGCAGGTCATCGCTCTCGGAGCCGGGGTTCAGCCAGACTTCGCGCGGGCGCTTTTCCGCGATGGCGGGCAGAAGCTGCATGGCCACCGCTGGCGGCAGATACACGCTCACGTAGTCGAGCGGTTCGTCAATTGCGTCGAGATTCGGATACGCCGTCAGCCCCTCGATCATCGCCTCGCGGGGATTGACCGGCAGCACCGCCATCCCGCAGTCGAGATATGCACGCACCGCCTTGTTCCCGTATTTGCGCCGATCTTGCGAAGCGCCGAGGACTGCGACAGTGGGTTCAGACATGAGGAGTGGGGATTTTGTAAAGGCGGCTCGCGCGGGTTGGGAAGCACGAACTCCGTGGCGGCGGAAAAATTCGAAATCCGAATATGGAAAATCCGAAACAAATCCGAAAAGCGTGAAGGCAGGAAAAAGAGAGGCGTGCGCCGTCCTCCGTTTTTCCATATTTCCATTCCCTCGGATTTGTTTCGGATTTCGGATTTCGACATGCGAATTTTTCCTTGCCAAAAATAACCCTTGCGCTGCCCCGCCGGGCCGTGTCTTGTCCGCCCGCACCGTTAGAGCCCATAAGGGTAGGGAGATTGCCAGTTGTTTCGTTTCCGCGGATTCATTTCCGCAGACTTCAGTGGCCGTTTGAGATCCGATTACCGGAAACCGCCATCGTTTGTTCTGCAGTTGCAATTAGAAACCAAATAACCATGTCCACTAAACTCTACGTCGGGAATCTTTCCTTCGACACCACCGAAATGGATCTTCAGGATCATTTCGCCCAATGCGGCACCGTCACCGAGGCCGCCCTCATGCAGGATAAATTCACCGGTAAGTCCCGCGGCTTCGCCTTTGTCACCATGTCGAGCGCCGAAGAGGCCCAGAAGGCCATCTCGCAGTTCCACGGCCAGAATTTCCAGAACCGCGCGCTGACCGTCAATGAAGCGCGTCCGCGCGAAGACCGTCCTCCCGGCGGCGGCGGACCCCGCAAGTCCTTCGGCGGTGGCGGCGGCGCCGGCGGCGAGCGCGGCGGCTACCAGAAGCGCTACTAAGCGTCTCTCGCAGGAATAACTACTCGCAAACGCCCCGGTCGAAAGGCCGGGGCGTTTTGCTTTTTGTGGGTGCGCCAATTTTGTTTGCCGCTCTCGGAGCGATTGCGGACGGTGGCGCGTGTTTTCCAGCCGTAAGATCGATTTTGCCGTTCTGCTCGCCGTGTGTTTCGTCGCGTTTTGGTGGCGGTTGGGAACGCTCGGATTGATTGATCCAGACGAGCCTTTCTACGCGCAAACGGCGCGCGAGATGGTGCAGTCGGGCGACTGGATGACGCCGCAGATTTACGGCGCACCGCAGTTTGAAAAGCCGATTCTTTACTACTGGCTCGTCGCCGGTTCGTTCCAGGCGCTGGGCGAAACGGAATTCGCGGGGCGGATGCCGACGGCGCTTTTCGCGACGGCGCTCGTGCTCCTGGTGTGGGCTTTCGGCGCGCGGGTGTGGAATGCGCGCACGGGCTTTCTCGCGGCGTTGGTGCTGGCGACGGGTGTGGAGTTTTGTGTCATGTCGCGGCTGATGCTGACGGATGTCCCGCTCGCGGCGTTCCTCGCGGCGGCGCTTTTTTGCTACTGGTTCGCGGTGCGCGAGCCCGAGCGGCGCGACCGCTGGATGTTCTGGCATCTCGTCTTCGCAGGGCTGGCGGTGCTGACGAAAGGGCCGCTCGGTTCCATCGTCACGGTCCTCGCGACGGTCGTCTTTTCGCTCGGCACAAAGCGCCCGCTGCTTTTTCGCGGACGCGGATTCTGGTGGGGCGTCGTCGCGTATGCCGTCATCGTCGTGCCGTGGTATGGCGCGATGTTCGCCTGGCACGCGAAGCCGTTTTGGGAGGAGTTTTTCATCCGCGACAATTTACGACGCATGTTCGTGGCGGAGCATCCGTCAAACAACCACGTCTGGTATTACGCCGGGCTGCTCCTGCTCGCCTCGCTGCCGTGGATGCCCGCCGTGGCGCTCACCGTGCGGCGCGCGTGGGGCCGGTTGCGTGCGGATGAGGCGGTGTTTTTCCAATGGTGCTGGCTGCTCACCAGCCTCGTCTTTCTCACTGCCGCGCAATCGAAGCTGCCCTCGTACGCGTTCTACCTTTTCGTGCCGCTCGCTGTGCTCGTCGGGCGCACGCTCGATGAGCTGCTGGAGCACGGCTTTGCGAGCGTAGGCGAGCGGCGGATGGTTATGGGCTTCGCTTTTTTTCAATGCACGGTGGTCGGATTTTTAGCCGTGCTGGCGTTCTTCGAAGTGGTGCCCGCAGGGTCGTCCGGCTGGTTCGTCGGAAAAATCGCTTCATTGACGAAAATGTTGCGCCCCTTCGACGTGCCGGTGCTGCTCGTCTTCGCGGGACTCGCGGTGAGCCTCGTATTTTTGCGGCGGAAAAATCTCACCGAATGGCTTCTCGCCAGTTCCACCGCGAGCCTCGGGCTGCTCGTCGGCGCGCTGACTGTCGCGCTGCCCGCGGTCGAGGCGGAGAGTTCGGCGAAGCCTATCGCCCAGGTGCTGATGCGTGAGCGCCGCGGCGATGA
>JANXSB010000137.1 GCA_025352865.1 Chthoniobacter sp.
GCCGCGGTGAGCGTGGTCTTGCCGTGATCGACGTGGCCGATCGTGCCGACGTTCACATGGGGTTTGTTGCGTTCGAATTGAGCCTTGGCCATAAAGAGCGGAGGTGGTTGGTGGGTCTGTTGGTTGTTTTGGTTGCTGAAAAAATACGGCTGGTGGAGCCTGCGACCGGGATCGAACCGGTGACCTCGTCCTTACCAAGGACGTGCTCTACCAACTGAGCTACGCAGGCACTGCATCCAGCACGGTTAAATGCGGGACTAATAGCGCCGTCGCTCACCGGTCCAGAGGGCGAAAAAGCCCGACTCGCACCGGGGGTTTCCCCTCGTGTTCGGTCAGGCTGTCTCTCCACTCTTTCCCGGCAAGCGAGCGGGCAAAGTAGCAACGCGCCTTTTTGTGTCAAAAGGAATTTGCGCCAATTTTCCGCCCGCGGTTTCGCCGCAGAATTTTTGAGACAGGATTAAGAGGATTGGCAGGATGGACAGGATTTTTCTGACAAGGCAGGAGCCTTTCATTTCATCCTGTCCATCCTGCAAATCCTAAAATCCTGTCCCAACAACCACTCCCGCCCCGCTGCGTTTTCCGGTGCCGTGGAATTCGTTTGCCAACGCGGACGCCCTGCATAACCTCTCGCTCCCCGTTTTCCGGCAGCCTGCACGCTGCGCGCGGACACGGTCGCCCGCACACCACATGACCACCGCCTTTTTCCTCACCATCGCCGATGCCGCCCCAGGCAACCCGATGAACTCCTTCGCCATCCCCATGCTCGCGATGGGCGTGATCTTTTACTTCCTCATCATCCGCCCGCAGAACAAGCGCCAGAACGACCTCAAGAGCCTGCTGACCTCGCTCAAGACGGGCGATAAAGTGGTCACGAGCGGCGGCATCCACGGCATCATCTCGAATGTGAAAGAGGGCAGCACACTCATCCTCAAAGTGGCTGACAACGTGAAGATCGAGATCAACAAAGACGCCATCGCCAGCGTGGAAAAAGACGCCGCACCGACGACCACCTGAGCCACGGCCCGCCTTTCCTAAACGCAACTTTCACCCCGGATTCTCATGGACCAAAACGTCGCCACCTTTCTCTACGGCTGCCTCCTGCTCGGGCTCTTCGGCTGGTATTTCCTCACCGACGGCGAGCGCACAAAACGCCTGCTCGGCACGTCGCTCACCGTCCTCCTCACCGCGCTCTGCCTCTTCATGGCGTATCCGCCTTTCGACAAGCGCGACGAAACCGGCAAGCTCATCGGCACACCGGGCAAAATCCATCTCGGCATCGACCTCCAGGGCGGCACCACTTTTCTCATCAAGCTCAGCCCGGTGGCTGACGCCGACGGCAAAGAAAAGGAGATCACCAAGGACATGGTGGATCAGGCGATGGAGGCCATCCGCAAACGCGTGGACGGCATGGGCCTGAGCGAGCCGATCATCAGCCCGCAGGGCACCGATCGCATCATGGTGCAGCTCCCCGGCATTGATGCGGGCAAAATCGAGGAAGCGCGCAATCAGCTCAAGCAGGTGGCCAAGCTGGAGTTCCACCTCGTGCATCCCGGCGGCGCGGCGCTCATCGCGCAAATCGAGGCCGGCACCGAAGCGCCGCCCGTGGGTTACGAGGTCGTGCCTTACGAAATCGAGCGCGGCGGGAAAAAAAACGAGAGCAAGCTGCTGATGAAACGCAAGAGCGACCTCGGCGGCGAACACGTCACGCGGGCGGGAGCCTTTTACGATGCGCGCGGCTGGGGCGTGCATTTGAATTTCGACAGCACCGGCGGCCAGCTTTTCGGCGAGTTGACCGAGCAGGTTTTCAAGGAGCATTCGCAGATGGCCATCGTCCTCGACGGGCACGTCATATCCGCGCCGGGCGTGGAGCACGGCGCGATCTGGGGCAACAGCGCCGAGATCAGCGGTGGCAATATGGCTGAAAAAGAAGCGCGCGGCCTCGCCAGCGCGCTCCAGAATCCGCTCCAGACGCCCGTCAAAATCGAGAGCGAGCGCAGCGCCTCATCGTCCCTCGG
>JANXSB010000115.1 GCA_025352865.1 Chthoniobacter sp.
CGCCACATGTTCTAACCTTTCCTTAACCCACACTTCAGCAGGACGGGCCTCAATAGGTCTCGATGATTCGGGGGGAACATCGGTCTCCCTCCCATCACGACCTTGACAATCCTTCATAGGCGCTGCAGCGCATGGTTAGGCCACGTTGGTTGCCTTGCGCTGACGCTCTCGCGCAACAAATGCAGATGCTCGAAAAGGCTCGGCGAAAAGGATCGCGTGGAATCGCCGTGGACCGCGACCGGAAAGCCGTGATCTGGCAGAAATGCCATGCCGAAATCTTCTGGTTGTTCAGAGGTCTCCATTGGCGCGGCGCTGCTGAATCAGACGGGTCATCGCATCGTGACGAACCTCCCCGCGAGACGGCTTCCTTGGGCGGGACGATTTCGGGCTCGGTGGCTTCGGAAAACAACTCTTGATGAGGGCTAAAACCGTCTTCCCATCGAACGCTTCAATATGAGTCCTCTTCAGATTCACCAGTTCCCGGCAGAGGTCATAAACGACGCCCTGCGAAAGCTTATCGACCCTCGTGGTCAAGACACCCACGCCTGGAAGGTGTTGCGCAGTCATGGCCTTCGGGTCTTGGACGCAAATGGCGGAAAACAAATAGAAAGCCGTGGTGAGACTCTGATCGTCTCGCTGCCAATCCACACAATGATACAGCTCATCAACCATCGACTGAAATTCCTCGTCCGCTACCTCTCCGATCTTCGCGTGAAGGTGTTTTGTCATCGCACAGGGAAGTGGCCTAACGACCCCAAGCTCAGCGACCGCGGAGTGCGGCGCGGCACCTGCATGGCGGGCGGAAAGGCGGCGGTGGAAGCAGGTGCCGTGACGCACGGAGCGGTTCGCTGCAGCGCATGGTTAGGCGACGTTCGTTCTATGGAAATGTAACCTCAACCAGCATATCATTGGACGCTCCCAAGCTAGTCTTTATGGGAACGCCGTGAAACGTGGATTCTAAGGCTAAGCCGACCTCTCGTTTTACCTTTAGCGTGAGGTGTTTGACGCCATTTTCCTTGGCGGCGCGCATAGTCTCATTAACGAGTTGAACCTGTTTCGGAACGGTGGGAGTGCTTGGAAAGAAAATAATCTTCATAAGGTGCAAGAACATGACGACACCTACGAGGGTAAATAGTGGTGCGGACATCGTAGTCGCCATGAGCAACCCAAGGTAAACAACGATGAATAAAATCGTCTTACCGATGCCTCGCCTAATGTGTAGCAATTTCTGCGAACGTCGGAGTTCCTTGGCAGTCCTTAAATCAAGTTGTAGGTCAGATGGCATATTTGGTGATGTGGGTGAAGTCGCCTAACGACCCCAAGCTCAGCGACTGCGGAGGCTGGCGCGCTGGCTGCATGGTGGGGGCAAGGCGGAGGCCGGAAGCAGCCAGCGTGACAGCCGGAGCAGTTCGCTGCAGCGCATGGTTAGGCGCTTCCGGTCGTTGGGAATTAGGCGTCATGCGTTGGTGACGCGAACGCCGTCGCAGGAATCGCTGTGCATGAGTGCCGCGTCGAGAAGATGGCGCAAAAGGACCGCGAGGAATACGTGCGGACCGCCGCAGTCGCAGAGCCAAATCTCGCCGGGGTCAAGGACAACGCTCGCATCGTATGAGGTTGAACGGCGCTCCGTCCCGGGCGCACGAAAGTGAAAGGTTGGAGAGTCGCTGGCGACCTGCTGGCCGCCGAGATGAACGCAGAGGGCAACGAAAGGAGCGATGTCCGTGGATGTAGTGCGGATGAGATACTCGGCGGCCATGTCTCCGGTTTTGTTCGGCTTTCGTTCACGAGACAAGCGAGGAAGCGCCTAACGACCCCAAGCTCAGCGACGGCGGAGCGTGGCGCGGCGCGTGCCCAACCGTGGCACGAACGAGAGACGCCGAAATGTAGATGCCGCTCCGCTCGCAGAAAGCACGCGCCGTGACACGCGGAGCCGTTCGCTGCAGCGCATGGTTAGGCGTTCGGTTGGACTCGGGAGAGACGTGGAATAAGAGTCTGGAAGGCGTCGCTACAGAGTAAATGCTGCGCTGCCCGCCGCCGGGAACACGCTGCACACGGCTGCTGACAGACTGCACGCTGGCAGACGCACGCTGCACATGGTGGCTGACACGCTGCACGCCAACGGATGCACGCTGCGCGCGGCTGCTAACACAGCGCACGCTGGCAAATGGACGTCGCACACGACTGCTGACGCGCTGCACTGGACGGCTGGCCCGGAGCACGAAGCTGCTGACGCACTGCACGGAATGACTGAGAGGCTGCACGGAAGCAGTGAACGCCTGCACGGCGTCGCAGACAAGCTCGACGCTCGAACTCGGAATCTGCTTGGCGCGGCTATCGTTCATGGGTGATGCGCGAGAACGCCTAACGACCCCAAGCTCAGCGACAGGCGGAGCGGGCGCGGCACCTGCCGGTAGGTGGAAAGGCGGCGGTGGTCTGCCGCAGGTGCCGTGACCGCGGAGCCTGTTCGCTGCAGCGCATGGTTAGGCGTTCGGCTCATTGTCGAAAAGCTCGAAACGTGGAACACCGTGTTGTGACGCGAGGCGTGTTACCTCGTCGCGACCCTCGACAACAATTACGCGCGCTTCCTGTGCTTCGCGGCGTTGCTCGCCGGTGAGCTTGCCGGTGGTGGCGAAAACCGCAGCGTCGAGGCGTCGTGAGAAACAACCGGCAAGGAACTTGAGCCATTCGCGTTCAGTTGGCGCGTTGTTCGGGCTGTGGAACTTGACCTGCACGCCAATGCTGCTCGGCTCGCCGCGAGCATCGCCGAGGCGGTTGCCAACAAAGTCCACGCCGCGTTCGCGGCGCTTGTCACGGCCTTGGTGATACCATGCGTAATTGGGATACGCCGCGCGCAAGACACGGATGAAATACTGCTCGAACGCATCGCCACGCGCCGTCTCTGACGGCGCGCTCTGCTCCGTTCCGG
>JANXSB010000124.1 GCA_025352865.1 Chthoniobacter sp.
GCGCTCGTCCGCGACCTCAAAGACCGCGGCATGCTCGACGACACGCTCGTCATTTTCATGGGCGAATTTGGCCGCACCGTCTTCGTCCAGGGTGACATCACCAAACCCACGTATGGCCGCGATCACTTCGGCCGCAGCTACAGCATGTGGATGGCCGGCGGCGGCGTGAAACCCGGCGGCCTCTACGGCGAGACCGACGACTTTTCCTACAACGTGGCCAAAGACCCCGTCCACATCCACGACTGGCAGGCCACCGTCCTCCACCTCCTCGGCATCGACCACGAGCGCCTCACCTACCGCTTCCAAGGCCGCGACTTTCGGCTCACCGACGTGCATGGGAAAGTCGTGCGCGGCATCCTCGCGTGAGCCGCAGTTACTTCGGCAGCTTGAGTTCCGCCCAGCCGGATTTTTCATTCGGCAGCAGCCAGTAGCCCACGGTGAAATCCTTCGAGCTGGTGATGTGATCGGTCAGCCGCTTCGCTCCAAAGCGCTGGTCGTTTTGCAAAAACGCGCTCACCGCGACCGCGCATTTCGGCGCGATATTCTCGCCGCCGCGCATCAGCTCCAGCTCTGCCAGTCCGCCGCCGCCCGCGTACCACTCCAGCACCGTCACGCGCACGCGATCGATGGCGAAGTTCTGCTTCGGAATCTTCACCGCCACCTTCGTATCCGCATCCGCGCTCCACTCGATCTCCACGCGATCGGTTTTCCACAAAACAGAACCGCCATTGAAAACCTCCACGCGAATCGCTTTCGTCCCGCGATCCTTCGCCGTGCCGTTGTGCTGATTCCAGACGATCAATTCGTATTCCTCATTGGCGGCAAAAGCCGCGTTGCTAGTCAGCAGAAAAGCGAGCGCCAGCGCGATCGTGAGAAGTCGTGATGTGTTCATATTTGCTAAGCGCGAGGCTTGAAATCCGCGCGGCAATCGCAAGCCAAAAATAGTGGCGTGGATCGTTTGGCAGGCGGCTAGCTTGCACTGCTGATCCACGCCCATGCCTTGCACTGTCCAAAATGAAAACCGCCGCACCTAGCCGCATGGAGCGGTGCGCCGACGTACTGGCCCGGCCGTGGGTGGCGTGGCTGCTCTGCCTCGCCGCCGGGTTGCTCTTTTATGCGCCGGCGCTGAGCGGCGAGTTGATCTGGGATGACGCCTACCTCGTGCGCGCGAACCCGTTTTTCCGCAGCCCCGTCTTCGGCGCGGAAGTGTTCCGCCACTGGCTTTTCTTCGATTCATTTTCCACCTACTACCGCCCGGTTCAGAACTGGTCCTACATGCTCGACTACTGGCTGTGGCGCGGTGAACCCGTGGGCTACCACCTCACGAATCTCCTGCTGCACAGCCTCAGCGGCATTCTTCTTTTCGAGCTGCTGCGGCAGATTCTCCCCGGCCTGACCGGCGGCACTGGTGCGCGGGAAAATCGCGCGCCCATCCAATTCGCAGCGCTCTTCGTCGCACTCATCTGGGTCGTGCATCCGGTGCACAACGCCGCGGTCGCCTACATCTCGGGGCGGGCCGACAGCCTCGCCAGTTTCTTCGCGCTGCTCGCCTGGCTGCTCGCCCGCCGCGCATGCGAAGCGCGTTTCGTTTTCAGCAAAGCGGCCATCGGACTCGCCGCCGCGCTGACGGCGCTGCTTGCACTGTGCTCCAAGGAAATCGCGCTGCTCTGGCTCGCACTCTTCGCGGTGCATCTCCTCTCATTCGAGCGCGGCGTGGGCTGGCGGGCGAAAGGCATCGCCCTCGCCGGAGCGCTGTCGGTGCTGGGAGCGTACGCCTTTCTCCATGCGCTCCCGGCGGCGCGCGCGCCGATGGAAAACGGCCCGCCGCTGCCGCTCGACGGACGCTTTCTCCTCATGCTGCGCGCTCTCGGCGACTACGCGGGCCTGCTCGTCTGGCCCGGCAGGCTCTACATGGAGCGCGCGATTTCCGACTCCGCGATCTACGGCAGCGTGGCCTCGTGGCGCGCGCATCCGCATTACGAATACCTCTCCGTCATCGGCCTGCTCGTCGGCCTCGCGGCGCTCTGGCTCTGCCGCCAGCGCTGGCCCGCGCGGCGGCTGCGGGGCTTCGGCGCGCTGTGGTTCCTCCTCGCGTTTCTGCCGATCTCAAATCTTTTCCCGCTCAACGCCGAAGTCGCCGAGCATTGGATTTACCTCGCGAGCATCGGCGCGCTGCTCCTGCTCGCCGGCACAGTGTTCGCCCTCCCGCGGCGCGCGCAAATCGCCGCGGGTGCATTCGCTGCTCTCTCGATCCTTGCGCTCGGCGTGCGCACATCCGTGCGCGCTGGCGATTGGGTGAACGCGGAAACCTTCTGCCTGCGCACCATCGCCGACGGCGGCGCGACGCCGCGCATCCTCAGCACGCTCGCCTCGCACTACGGCGGGCGCGGCGACTTTGTGAAACAGGAAGCCGTCCTTCGCAAAACGATCGCGCGCTTTCCCGACTACGCGCCGGCGCGCATAAATCTCGGCATCTGCCTTTCCAAACAGGGCCACGCGGCGGAGGCCGAGCCGTTCCTGCGCGTGGAAAAAACGGACGCGGACGAAACCGCGCACCGCTATCCGCGGACCTGGCCCGCGGCGCTGAATCTCGCCCGGCTCCGCCACGAGGCGCAGCACGACGACGAAGCGCTGGCCATGCTCGCCGGGGCGCACGCGCGTTTTCCAGAAACGTGGGAGCTGGTGCAGTACGAAAGCGAAATCCGCAAGGCGCACGACGGCGCAGCGGCGGCGCTGCCCGCCGTGGCGGACTACGCCGCGGCGCATTGGTGGCATCTTGATTCGTGGGTCACGCTCGGCCGCCTGCACTACGCCGCAGGCGAGCCCGATGCCGCCGTCGCCGCACTCCGCGCCGCCAGCCGGCTCGACATTTACGATGCCGGTCCGCTCATCGATATCGCGCGCATCGAGCTGGAGCGCGGTCGCCCGGAAGCGGCTCTGGCACAGCAATTGGAGGCCATGCGCCGCGAGCCCGGCCAGCCGAGCCACTACCTGATGCTCGGCAGCATTTTGGAAAAACTCGGCCGCCAGAACGAGGCGAACGCCGCGGTGCAAAAGGCGCAAACGCTCGCGGCGGAGGCGCGACGCGGCTCGTGAACTAAACTGCCAAGAATTCCCTTTTCACCCCTGCGCTTTATTTGGGTCGGGATTGGATTCACGCGTGAGCGTGATGCCATGTTTCCTGCGGAGAATAAGTTACTCCGACCCTTGGCTGGGCCTGCGCTCACGACCGCCGAGGTCGAGTTGTTTGAGGGCGAAGGCCATGTCGTCGGGGGGCTGTTTCTTTTTCCACGCGGCTTCGCTGGCGTCGTAGAAAAGCGCGAAGGCGGAGTAGAAATGCGGGCGCATTGCCGATGGGAAGACGAATGTCCAATCCTCGACCGCTGCGCCGGGGCCGGCCTGCGGGGCGCATGCGCCTTTGATGAACGGGTAGAGGTGTTCGCCGTCGGAGAGCACGAGCATCATCCACGGAAAGCGGGTGCGCTCGCCGGTGAACTGCCAGCCGAGGCGAAGCTGCATCGCGCCCGGCAGATCGCGGACGAGCTGCATCGAGGTGAGCGTGGTCGTTTCGTCGAAGACGACCGGCGCGGAACCGGCGGGCGGTGCGGGTGCGGGTTCGCCGCGCGTGAGGACGGTGAGCTGGTTGCGGTTGTGCGCGCGCCAGGCGTGCGGGCGCAGGTATTCGTGGAGCAGGCGATCGCTCGATGCGATCTCGCTGTCCGCGTCGGTGTGCATGCGCGGATGGTAGTAGCCGGCGACGGTGCTGAAGGTGAGCGTGTCGGCGTAGTCGATGATGACGACTTCGCTGGCGGGCGGCGGCGTGTAGGCCGCGGTGCTGAGCGTCTTCAGGCCTTTGAGGATGTGGTGCAGCGAGACGAGCTGCTCGCGCGGGGCGAGGTGGGAAAGGTAGGGCAGCGATGCTGTCACGCTCGCCGACTCCGGCACCGCGCGGATCATGTCCGCCTTCCATTCGCGCTCATCGAGAATCGCCGCGAGATGCGGCACCTCGGCAGCCAGTTCCCGCGCCGGGCCCCACCAGGCATGTGTGCTGATGCACATGCCGAGCAGCGCGGCGGCAGCGATATTTTGCGCACGAATCCTGGTCATCGTCTCCGCTGCGGCGATCCAGAAAAGCGGGATGAACGGCGCGGGATAGTGCGCGCCGAGCGACCATTCCGAGTAGCGCCACGAGAGCAGGTGCTGCGCGAGCAGCGGCCCGGCGATCAAGAGCCAGCGCGGGCGGAGGAGCGGCAAGAGCAAAAACGGCACGAGCAGCGCGGGGAGCATATTCCCGTGTGCCAGCGCGACGTGCAGCGCGCCGAGCACGCGCGAGGGTTCGGTGAAAAACTTAATCACGATGTCGCCGCCGGACTTTCCGAGATGACCGTAAAGCTGGAGGTAATCGACGTTGCCCGCGTTCAGCGCCGGGCCGATGACCTTCCCGCAAACCAGCAGCCACGCGGCGGCGATGCCCATTGGTACAAGGTTCCAGCGCAGCACCCATGCGCGCCCGCGCGACCAGTCGAGCACCGCCCACACCGCGCAGAACGCCACGAGCAGCAGCGCCATGTTTTCCTTCACGCTCAAGACCATCACGAACCACAGCCAAAACCGCCCGTGCCGCTCCGCGAGCCGCGCCTCGATGAGCAGCAGGAGCAGCGGCGCGGCCAGCGCCTCGGGATGAAATTCGTAGATGCCGATGCTCATCGTCGCGGGCGTGAGCACGGTCGCGAGTGCGAGGCAGATTGCCGCAGGCCTTTCGATCTCCAGCCGCCGCGCGATGCGCCACGCCGTGAAAGGCATCGTCGCGAAAGCCAGCGTCTGCACGGCGACGAAGGTCATCGGGTGCGGAAAGATCGCGAACAGCGGCGTGAGCAGAAAGACGATGGGCTCCGCGTGATTGCCCATCAGCGGCACATTGAGCAGCGAGACCGTCCACTTTCCGCGCAGCGCCAGCCACAGCGCCTGCACGTAAAAAGCGAGGTCGAAGGTGCCGTATTGAAACGTCCACCACTGCCACCACGAAACGAGGAAGACGACCGCCGCAAACAGCCCCGCGCCCCAGACAATGGCGCGCGGAGTTTTGGAGTGGTCGGTGGGCATCGTTCTGGCTGATAGCGAGGGCCGATGGAAAAGACAACGCCTCCCGCGCCCCGCTGCGCGCCGCTCGATGCGCTGCGCGCGCTGGCCGTGCTGCTCGTGCTGGGGCGGCACTTCCCCGAGCCACCGCCCGGCGCGGCGCTGCCGGCATGGCTGGCGGTCTGGCAGCGTGGCGGATGGATCGGCGTCGATCTGTTTTTCGTGCTCAGCGGGTTCCTCGTGTCAGGGCTGCTCTTCCGCGAATACCGGCGGTTCGGGGAGATTCGCTACGGGCATTTCCTCGCGCGGCGCGGGTTCAAAATCTACCCGGCGTTTTACGTCATGTTTGGCGCGGTGCTGCTTTTCGCGGCGCACATGGGGCGGGCGTTTGTCGGCTGGCCGGTCGTGTTGTCGGAGTTGTTCTTCGTGCAGAATTACGGGCCCGCGCTTTTTCCGCATACGTGGTCGCTGGCGGTGGAGGAGCATTTCTATCTGCTGCTGCCGCTGCTGCTGCTCGCGGTGCGCGGGGAGAAAAGCGCGCCCTTTGCGAGGCTGCCGCGCGTTTTTCTTACCGTCGCTTTGCTCGCGCTGGCGGCACGCCTCGCCACCGCGCAGATGCTGGATTTCCGGCTGAAGACGCAGCTCTTCCCGACCCATTTGCGGATCGACTCGCTGCTCTTCGGCGTCCTGCTTTCGTGGGCCACGCATTTCGCGCCCGCGGCGCTGGAGCGAGTGTGGATGCGCTTCCGCTGGCCGTTCGCGGTCGCCGCCGTGGCGCTGGTCGCGCCGGCGTTTTGCCTGGAAATCGGGAGCGGCTGGTATCTGCACACGGTCGGGCTGGCGGGCTTCTATTTCGCGGGCGGGGTAATGCTGATGTTTGCGCTGCGGTGGAAGAGCGCGTGGCGTCCGCTCGCCTTTATCGGCACCTACTCGTACTCGATTTACCTCTGGCACATTCCCGTCCGTTTCTTCGGACTCGGCTGGCTGCCGCGCGAGGCCGCGCCGCTCACCCGCGCGGCGGCGTATCTCGCGCTGAGCATCGTCGTCGGGATCGTGGCCGCATGGCTCGTCGAGCGGCCTTTCCTCGCCCTGCGCGACCGCCTTTTCCCCACGCGCAGCCAGCCCACCCGGCCATCCTGAGCTGAGCTAGAAATAGAACGGAATGCCGAGCTTCTTGAACTCGGTCTTTTGCTCGCCGAGCCATTTGTCGCCGAGTTTCTCGAAGCCGCCTTTTTCGCGGTAGCCGGTGAGGAAGGCGTTCACTTTCACGCGGAGTTCGTCGTTGCCTTTGCGCAGGCCGATGGCCCAGCTCTCCTGCTGGAACGGCGCGAGGATGGCGCGCGTGGTGTCGGGGTTTTGCCGCCAGTTTTTGAAGGTGGACATCTGGTCGTAGATGAAGGCCTCGGCCTTGCCCTGGACGACTTCGAGGACGCAGGCGTTTTCCTTGTCGAGGACGAGTGGGCGCGCGGCTTTGAGCGCGCGCAGGGCGTAGAGATGGCCGGTGGTGCCCTTCTTCACGGCGATGCTGCGGCCGGCTTTGTCGGCGTCGGCGATGGTTTGGATGTCGCTTTTCGCGGCGACGAGGAGGCAGAGGCCGGTCTGCAAATACGGCTCCGAAAAATCAATGGATTGCGCGCGTTCGGGCGTGGCGGTCATCGAGGAAATGATGAGGTCGATCCGGCCGGTCTTGAGCGCGGGGATGAGTCCGTCGAATGGGAGGTTCTGAATTTCCACCGGCCTCCCGAGTTGCTCGCCGAGCGCCCGCGCGAGATCGACGCTGACGCCGGCGGGTTCGCCGCGTTCGTCGCGCATTTCAAATGGCGGATAGGCCAGCTCCATGCCGACGAGGAGCTTCTTTTCCTCCGCCAGCGCGGGACGCGAGACGATGAGGAGCAGCGCGAGAAAAAGGCCGGCGGTGGTTTTCACGAGCGCGAATCTAGGCGGCAAGCCGAGCGTGCCAAGCGGCGATGGCGTTTGTTTTCCACGTAGAGACGCAAAGGCGCAGAGGTCGCAGAGAGGCATTCGCACAAGCGTGGGTGATTGACTCCGCGTTCTCTGCGCCTTTGCGCCTCTGCGTTGAAAAAAAGAATCATTGAATGAATCCGCGGCCATTCAGTCCGAAGCTGTTACTGCCATGAAACTCAAAGCCCTCCTCTTTCTCCTCCTCGTCGCGCTGCTCCCCCTCGCCGCACCGCGCACCGCGCAGGCCCGTGCGGATGTTTCGTTCGACTATTTCTACGACGCACTCCTGCCCTACGGCGAATGGATCGAAGTGGAGGGTTACGGCGATTGCTGGCACCCCACGGATGTCGATGCCGACTGGGTGCCGTACTCGGATGGCTATCTGGCTTTCACCGACGCGGGTTGGACGTGGGTGGGCTACGAGGAGTTTGCGGGCATCGTCTATCACTACGGGCGCTGGCTGAAGGTGAAGGCCGTGGGCTGGTGCTGGGTGCCGGATTACGAGTGGGGGCCGGCGTGGCTCTCGTGGCGGACGAACGACGACTACATCGGCTGGGCACCGCTGCCGCCGCGCGCCTACTGGCAGCCGGAGATCGGCATCAGCACATGGGTGGACACGGTCTGCGACACCGGCCCGGACTTTTACAATTTCTGCCGCGTGCGCGATTTTGGAGCGCCGGTGCTGCGGCTGGTGATCATCAATCGCACGCGCAACGTGACGATCATCCGCAACACGGTGAACATCACGAACATCACCTACAACACCTACGGCGACGTGCCGGTGATCTATAATGGCGGGCCGAGCTACGCGGTCATCAGCAGCCGCAGCGAGCGGCCCATCCCGGTGCTGAAACTCGTGCGGCATACGCATTTCGAGCACGAGGATTTTCACGGCGGTCCGGGCCGGTTTTCGCCGAATGCGCGGACGGTGGGGAATCAGCTCATCGTCAATGCGCCCATCGTCGCGCCGCCGGAGCAGCCGGCGTTTTTGAAAGACAAGGTGAAGAAAGTTTTCGGCGCGGACAAAGTGGCGAATGGCTGGGCGGGCGTGACAGACGGGAAAGTGCGCGATGATTTGCGGCAGCGATTTCAGCGCGAAACGAAGGGGCTCACGCCCTACACCGCGCCGGCGAAAGCGGTGGTCGCGGCGGATTTGAAAATGGTGCCCGCGCAGGCCGATCCGGGCGCGGTGTCGCCGGTCTTCACCGGCCAAGGCGGGCGCGGCAAAGGCGACCGGCAGCCGCCGGCGATCACGGGCAATCCCGTGGTGCCGGGGCCGCCCGCGAATGCAGTGATCGACACGGCCAAGCCGATGAAGGACGGCAGCGCGACTGTATCTCCCGGCGCGGCGCAGCCGGTCGATCCGCGCGGCGTGGCGCGCACGGAGCGCGAAAATGGGCGCGGAAAAAATGGCGATGTGAACACTCCGCCCGCGGTGACCGGCGGGCCGCTGAAGCCGTCCAATCAGGATGCCGTGACGAATCCCGTCCTGACGCCGCCGGGGCAGGGGAATGTCATCGACCCGCGCGCCGGAAAAACCGGGCAGCCGAAAATGGGCCGCGAGAACGCGCCGAATCCGGTGGTCGTCGTGCCGCCGGACGTGCCCGTCACGGTCCCCGTGGCGGTCGAGCCGCGCGAAGGCCGCGGACCGAAGCCGATGAAGGACGCGCCCGTCGGCGGCTTCCATCCGCCCGGCGTGGATCCCGCCGCCGCGCAGGCGCAGGCCGCCGCCGAAGCGGCCAGGGCCGCGCGCGAACAGGCGAACATCCAGCAGCAAAAAATGGACGCGGAAAAACTCCGCGGCGTGCAGGCCGAGGCGGACAAGCTCAGGGCCGAGCAGGAGCGGATGGCGCGTCAGCGCGATGCGGAATCCGGTGCCGCCGCCGTCCGCGAAAAGCAGGCCGCCGCGCGCGAGCAGGGGAATGCCCAGCAGCAGAAAATGGATTCCGAAAAACTCCGCGCGTCGCAGGCGGAAATGGAAAAAGTCAAAGCCGAGCAGGAGCGTCTCGCCCGCCAGCGCGAGGCCGACGCCAACGCCGCCTCGATGCGGCAGAAACAAGCGGCGGATGCCGCCGCGGAAAATGCTGGAAAGGAAAAGATGCAAGCCCAGCAGCAGAAGCGCGCCGTGCAGGCAGAGCGCGAAAAACTGCAGACGGATCAGGAACGAATGAACCGCCAGCGCGAAGCCGACGCCAAAGCCGCGGCAGCCCAGCAAAAGCAACTCGAAGTCCAGCGCCAATCCGACCTCCAGCGCCAGGCTGAGGCCGCGAAACAAGCCGACCTGAAACGCCAGCAGATGGAAGCGCAGGGGCAGGAGCGCCAGCGCCAGCAGCAGGAGCAGATCGCCGAGCAGCGCAAGCAGCAGCAACTGGATCAGCAGCGCGCCGCGCAAGAGGCCGCCAAACAGCAAGCCGCAGAACGCGCCCGCGCGCAGCAACTCGAACAGCAGCGCGCGGCTCAGGACGCGGCGAAGCAGCAGGCCGTCGAGCAGCAGCACCGCGCCATGGACGCCCAGCGCGAACAAGCCGCGCGTCAGCAGGCGGAAGCGCAGCGCGCCGCCCAGCAACAGGCCGCCCAGGCCGCGCAAGCCGCCCAACAGCAAGCTCCGCGCGGTGACAAGGAGAAGGACAAAGACAAGGACAAGGGCCGCTGACCGAGTGTTGCCGCCCGCGCGGGCGGTGAAACGCGGCGGCTGGAAATGATGGTGCCGCCGACCTTCACAGCGTCACCGCCTGCAATCCAAATGCAGGCGCGGCGGCGATCATGTGGTGGTCGCTGGTATGGATCGCCGTGCATCCTTCCTCAGCCGCGCAAGCGAGGTGCAGCCCATCGGCAGCGCGGAGAAAAGTCGTGGCTGAAAGTCCGCGGCAGCGTGTCGCGGACAAGCGGAGCAACTCGTCATCCACCGGACGCCACTGCCACAGACCGCTGGCGCAATCGCTCTCGAATGGATCGCACAGCAGGTGAAAGCCACTCACCTCCACGACGCCCTCGCGCAGCTTCCGGTGAAAGACGGCAACGCCCTCCGCTTTGCCGCGCACTCCAAAGCTCGCAGCACTCGCGAAAGCGGTGCGGCGGGCGTGCGTTGACGCGGTGCGGCGGTCATGCCGAAAGCCACCGCCGGATTCGATGCCGACGACAGCCGCCTGAGCAGCGCGCTCGCGCGCATCAACGGCAAGATGCTTGCGCTGCAATCGCGCATCGTGAGGTTCGTGGCGCGCGAAAACTTCCCGCTAGCCAAGCCAGCACCCCCGTGCCACGTTCGCCGACTTTTTCCATGAAAACCAACCCCGCCCTCCTCCTCACCGCCAGCCTCCTCACGGCCTCCACGCTCCTCGCCGCCGATGCGCCGAAAAAACCCGCCGCACCTGTGCCGAAAGCGCCGGCGGAAAAAGCCCCTGAGGCTCCGAAAGGCCTCGCGCTGACCGATCCCGTCGCCGTGGTCGAGGGAGTCGAAATCAAAAAGGCCGACCTTGAGCAGGCGTTTGCGCGGATGCTCGGCGCGCAGGGGATTCCCGCGGATCAGTTGCCGCCCGAGCAGCGTATCCAAGGCTACCACATGATTCTCGACGACATGATCATCGAGAAGCTCGTCACCAAGCGCGCCGCGGAAACGAAAGTCACCGACGAGGAAGTGGCCGTGAAAATGGAAGGCTTCAAAACCAAGTTTGGCTCCGAGGCGGCGCTCAAGGAGCAGATCGAAAAGAGCGGGCTGACCGTGGACAAAGTGAAGGAAAATGTCCGCGAGGGGCTGCGCCAGGAGCATTGGATTGATTCGCAGATTGCCGGCAAAGACGCCGTCAGCGACGCGGACGCCGAGGATTTTTACAAAAAGAATCCCGACCAGTTCAAACAGCCCGAGCAGGTGCGCGCGAGCCACATTCTGATCGCGGTGGACAAGGAGGCGAAACCCGAGGTCGTGGCGGAAAAGGAGAAGGCCGCGAAGGCCATCGCCGCCCGCGTGAAAAAGGGTGAGGCGTTCGACAAACTCGCCAAGGAACTTTCCGAAGACCCGAGCGCGAAGGAGAACAGCGGCGACCTGAATTACTTCGGACGGGAGCAGATGGTGCCGGAGTTTTCCGAGGCCGCGTTCAAGATGAAGAAGGACGAGATCAGCGATCCCGTGCGCAGCCAGTTTGGCTTTCACGTCATCAAGGTCACCGACCACAAGGACGGCGAAACGGTGACGCTGGAAAAGGCCAAACCGAAGCTGCTGACCTACCTCAAACAGCAGAAGCGCCAGGGCGAGATCGAAAAAGTGGTGAAGGCGATTCGCGAAAAGGCGGACGTGAAAATCAATCTGCCCGAAGCGCCGAAAGCGCCGGCGGCGGGTGCCGCGCCGGTAGAGGCGGTGACGGAGCCGGTCACGGCTCCCGAGCCTGCGAAGCCTGCGGCCCCGGCGAAGCAATAGTCCGGCTGCGACTTCCGGGTGTGCCCCCGGCGGACGGGC
>JANXSB010000131.1 GCA_025352865.1 Chthoniobacter sp.
GAGGGCCGCGGCCTGCGTGGCGAGGAACTGGTCGAGGCGCGCGCCGGCGTCGTCGGGCGTGGCGCGAAACTCGGCGGTGATCATGTGGGTGGTCATCATGCGCGCGGCGGACGGGGCGGCAAGCGCGAGGGTTATTTTTCCGCAACGTGGCACAGTTTGTCCTCGCATCTTCTCCAGCCGCGCGAAAACTTCCCGCACTTAGAAGCGAACTGGATTTTCATGGACGACACCGAAGAACCCCTCATCCAAACATGCCCCGACTGCGGGACGGAGATCGACGTGTCTGGGCAGGAGCCGCTTTCGGTGGTGATCTGCCCGACGTGCAATTCGCAGTCGCCGGTGAATACGCAGATCGATCACTTTGAACTCGTGGACGTGCTGGGGCGCGGCGGGATGGGCGTGGTCTATCGCGCGAACGACACTTCGCTCGACCGGCCCGTGGCGCTGAAGCTCCTGAAAAAAAGCGAAGGCGCGAGCGACGAGCAGATCACGCAGCTCGCCACGGAGGCGTCGATCACCGCGTCGATCAACCATCCGCATGTCGTCAAAGTTTTCACCACGGGGATGGACCACGGGCGTTTCTACATCGCCATGGAGCTGGTGGACAAAGGCACGCTCGACCACCTCATCGAGCTGCAAGGGCGCGTGGCGGAGAGCCAGGTGCTGGAGGTCGGCATTCAGATCGCGCAGGGGCTGCGGGCGGCGCAGCAGGCGGGGCTGATTCACCGCGATGTGAAGCCGGGCAACATTCTTTTCTCCGACGCGCACACCGCGAAGATCGTGGACTTCGGCCTCGCCATTTTCGCGGAGGACGAGGCGAAAGTGCGCGGCGAAGTGTGGGGCACGCCGTACTATGTCGCGCCGGAAAAACTGGACAACAAGCCGGAGGATTTTCGCAGCGACATCTACTCGCTCGGCGGCACGCTTTTTCACGCGCTCGCGGGGCGTCCGCCCTTCGAGGCGGAGAATGCGTCGCTCGTCGCGCTGAAGCATTTGAAAAGTCAGGCGGTGAGCTTGCAGGCTTTTGCGCCGTGGGTTTCGGGGGCCACGGCGTTCGTCATCAACCGCACGCTGAGCAAAGACCCCGAGCAGCGCTACCAGAGCTATGACGAGATGATCGAGCATCTCGAATACGCGCGCACGGAGTTGAAAAACGCGAAGCCGCAGGAGGCCACGCGCGTGGTGCTGGAGAGCGAGCAGGAGAAAACGGCGATGGGCTGGCTGGTCTTTGCGATGCTCGGGCTCATCGTCGTCGTGGGCATCGCGGCGATTGTTTTCCGCGAGCGCATTTTCGGCTCCGGCGAGCCGCCGCCAGTCACGAGCGCGCAGCCCACGCCCGCGGACGGGACGAAGATTCCGGCGGGCATGTTTCCCGATGCGCGCGGCAAGCTAGAGGCAGGCAACGCCGCGGCTGCCGCGACCGCCTTTCGCGAGGCCGCCGTGCAGCCGAAGATTGCGCCCGTGCAACTCGCATGGGCGAATCTGCTCGAGGGACTTTCCGAACTCAGCGCCGGCCGCCGCGCGGAGGCCGATGCGGCGTTCGCGAAGATCACGGAGCGGGGACCGTTTTCGCCAAAGCCCGACGATCAGAAGCTCGCGACATTTTTCCTCGAAACCGCGCAGCGTATGACCGGCCCGACACCGCTCGCGCCGGGCGCGGCGAGCGGGTTGGAAAAGGTGAGCTACGAAGCCCTCGTGCCGCTGCTCTACGGGGTGAAGGACTGGCAGCTCGGCAAGATCGAGGACGCCGTCGCACTCCTGCGCCAGTTCCGCGCCACCGCGCCAGGCGGGCGCGATGCGTGGATCGGCGAACTCAAGCCCGTGGCCACCGATCTCATCGAGGAATTCACCGCGTTTCAAATGGCGGCAGACCGTTTCAAGGCGGCCAAATCGCTAGCCGAAACGAAGACCGCGATCGAGGAGTTGAAAAAAGTGAAAGGCGCGCTGGCTGATCGTGCCAAAGACCTCACCGGAAAAGCTGCGACGCAGCTCGCCGAGCAGGAAAAGGTGCGCGCAAAAATGCTGGCAGAGGGAAAGATCCCAGATGGCATCTACAAGCTCGTGAACCGCAAGAGCGGCCGGGTCATCGACGTGGAGGAACACTCCAAGGATGCTGGCGGTAAGGTTCATCTTTGGACGTACGGCGGTGCACCTAATCAACAGTGGACGCTGACCGCCCTTGATGGCGGGTTCTACCTCATCGTCGGCGTGGAAAGCGACAAGGCGCTCGAAGTGCCCGATGGCAAGCGCGAAGACGGCGTGGTGCTCCGCCAGTGGACGGTCAACAAAAGCTCGGCGCAGCGATGGAAGATTGAGAAGACCGACGGCCCGTGGTTCAAGTTGACTGCCGAGTGCAGCGGCAAGGTGATCGCTGGAGCCGGTGACTTGCAGGCCGATGGCAGCACGCTCGTCCAGACCGCCTACACCGGGGCCGAGGAGCAGCAGTGGAAAATCGAGGAGCCGTGAGAAGCCGCGCCGCGCGCGAATTTCCGCTTTGCACGCGTGGTGTCCCGTCCTACTTTCCGCCGCTCACGCATCCGTAGCTCAACTGGATAGAGCGCTGCCCTCCGAAGGCAGAGGTTGTGGGTTCGACCCCCGCCGGATGCAAATGCGTTTCCCTCCTCCTGAACGCCATGCCTTTCGCCCCTCCGCTCATCCGCCACCTGCCCGTCGGCGCGCTCGTTTTCGCGGCGATGACGCTCGCGGCCCCGGCTGCGGTGCTGGAGGTCGCGGTGCGGCATGTTTTTCATGGCGATGCGCTGCTGCCCGATTCGCTGCGCTATGAAAACGCGGCGCACGAGACGCTGTCCGTCGAGCGGCTGAGTTACCTGCTGACTGGCTTTGCGCTGGAGCGTGAAGATGGGACGTGGGTCGAGTTGTCGGAGAGCATCGCGTGGATGGATGCGGCGCGGCGGCGGACGACGGCGCGCTTCGCCGACGTGCCGGAGGGAAAGTATCGCGCGCTCCGTTTTCACCTCGGCCCGGATGCGCTGGCAAACTCGGCGGACCCGGCGCAATGGCCCGCCGGGCATCCGCTCAATCCGAATCTCAACGGGCTGCATTGGACGTGGCAGACGGGCTATATTTTCCTCGCGCTCGAAGGACATTTTCGCGCGGCGGCGGCGGGAGAGCCGGGTGGCTACTCATATCACTTCGCACGGACGCCGAACCGCACGCGCATCAGCCTCGCCGCGCCGCTCGACCTCACGCACGACGCCGCGGTGCTGCTCGATTTCGATCTCGCCGCGCTGCTCAATGCGCCGCGCCCGCTGTCCTTCGCCCGCGACGGCGACGCCACGCATTCGCGCGAGGGCGACCCCATCGCGGCGGCGCTCGCGGCGAATCTGCCCGGCGCGTTTCGTGTGCGGCAGGTGGTGTCCGCCGCGCCGGCGATTAGCCGGCCGTCGCCGGTGCAGCCGCTTTATCTGCCGGAGAAATTCACGCCCTTCCGCTTCACGATGAGCGCGACTTTTCCCGTGCCCGATCTGCCGCGCGACAACCCGCTGATCGAGGAGCGCGTGGCGCTGGGGAAGAAACTCTTTCACGAAACAGCGCTGTCGCGCGACGACTCGATCTCGTGCGCGTCGTGCCATCAGGCGGGCGCGGCGTTTTCCGATCCACGCCCGGCGAGCATGGGCGTGCGCGGGCAGGTGGGCGTGCGCAACGCGATGCCGCTTTTCAACCTCGCGTGGAAGACGAATTTTTTCTGGGACGGCCGCGCACCGTCGCTCCGCGCGCAAGCACTGATGCCCATCCAGGACCACACCGAGATGGACGAGACACTCGACCGCGTGACCGCGAAGCTCGCGAAAAAGGAGGACTATCCGGCGCTCTTTCGCGCGGCGTTTGGCGCGGAGGAAATCACTGCGGAAAAGATCGGGCTGGCGCTGGAAAACTTCCTCCTCACGCTCACGGCGTATGACGCGAAATTCGACCGCGCGATGCGCGGAAAGGCCACGCTCAGCGCCGCCGAGCAGCGTGGCTTCGAGTTGTTTATGACCGAGTATGAACCGCGCACCGGCCAGCGCGGCGCGGACTGTTTCCACTGCCACGGCGGCGCGCTTTTTTCCGACCACCAGTTTCACAACAACGGCCTCCCCGGCACGGACGAGGGCCGCTCCGCGATCACCCACCGCGACGCCGACCGCGGCAAATTCGCCACGCCCTCGCTGCGCAACATCGCCCGCACCGCGCCCTACATGCACGACGGGCGCTTTGCCACGCTGGAGGAGGTCATCGCGCACTACACCACCGGCGTGCAGCGCAGCGCCACGCTTGACCCGAACCTGGCCAAGCACCCCGACGGCGGCGTGCCGCTGACCGCGGAGGAACAGGCGGCGCTCGTCGCGTTTCTCAAAACGCTCAGCGACGAATAGCGGCGACGAAAACTCACCGCTGATCGCGCGGCGGAGGCGCGATGAATTCGGCGGAATACGTTTCGCCGCGATCGCCGACCACGACCTTGAAGGTTCGCGAGTCCGGCAGCGGCTGGAACTGCTCCTTCCACAACACGTAATCCCGATCAAGACGCTCGCTGGGAATATAATAGCCGTCGGCGATCCGCCGACCTTGCTGATCCTCGATCAGCCAGGTGATGGAACTGGCCGCAGCAGAGCCGGGTGCCGCGATCAGCAGCAGGCTGGGACCGAAAACGGAAGAACAGCTCCAGCGCAGCACTGGCATCTGCGGTTCCGGCACTTCCGCCTCCATCGCCCCGGCCGCGACGCACTGATTATCCGCGAGCCAGTATTTTCCCCGGCCATGCACCGCGGCATAGACAAAGCCCCGCTTCCGCAGCGCGGCGGTCAGCGGGACTTCGACGAGCTTTCCGGGGCCGGGAATCGGCACATCCGCGAGTGTGTCGCTTTGCGCGAGAACGAGCGGATGGTCAGCCGAGCGGACGATGGTGGCGGAAATTTTCCACGCGCTTTCGCTGAGCGGCAGCCGCGAACCGCTGTTGCCCGTGGCATCTTCCATCGACGCCCCGTATTTGAACCAATCGTTCCTCAGTTCCCCGTCCACGCGGATGTCGAGCCGCGGATGAAAATTCAGGTTATTCTCCGCGGTTCCGTCCCGAAAGGATTCCCATCCTTTCATGGTGATGTCGATCTCACGGACCCGCTGGCTCTGCGGCAGCGGCGACGGGTGCCAGGTCGGAAACTCTTTGCCGGCAAATGGACTTTTGATCGTGAGCAGGCGCGTTTGATCGCCGCCGAGAAGCCTGATCGTCAGCGTGCGTTGCCGGCGCGGCAGGATGGAAAACGCGATCGAGCCTGGCAATACGCTGTCACTCATGTCCCTGAATTCCGAGAAATCGAGCCGCTCCCCGTTCGCATCGTCGAGCAGTTCGGCACCCTTCAGTTCCAGCGCCGGGGGTGTTCCGGCCTGGTGCCAGAGCCACACCGCGAGCGATTCGCCTCCCCTCGAAAAGCCGCTGCTGGGATGAGAGGTCAGCCGCTCGAAAGGGAATCGCACGCGGTCCGGCAAGTCGTAGTAAAACGGCAGGCGCTCGCTCACCAAGTCGCCGGCATTGCTCAGAGCTTCCGAGCCCAGGGAGAAGTTGTGATCCTCGCTGAATTCCACCTGCGCCACGCGCAGGACGGAGCCATCGGGCAGGCGCACCCTTGGCTGCATCGCGCTGCGCACGAAAGCGATCAGGCATGCGATCAGTGCCAGGGCGACGGCCATCGCGAAAGCCGCGCGGCACCAGCGGAACAAGCGCTTCATTTTCGATCCACGGTCATGGGGAAATGATGGATGTCATTCCGGGAAAAGCGCAACAGCGCCAAAAAACAAACGCGGCCCGGAAATGACTCCGGGCCGCGCTGAAGAATTTTCTGCGTGAAAGCGTCTGCCGCTTAATAGCGACCGCCGCGTTCCCCGCCACCGCCACCGCCGCCACCACCCCCACGGCCGCCACCACCGCCGCCGTAGCCGCCACCGCCACCCCCACGGCCGCCACCACCGCCGCCGTAGCCGCCACCACCACCCCCACGGCCGCCACCGCCGCCGCCATAGCCGCCGCGTCCACCGCCGCCGCCGCCGCCGGGAGGACGATCCTCGCGAGGACGCGCTTCATTGACCGTCAGCGCGCGACCGTCATAGGCGTTGCCGTGAAACATGGTGATGGCCTTCTGCGCATCCTCGTCGCTCGCCATGGTGACGAACGCGAAGCCGCGGGATTTGCCGGTGAATTTGTCCTGCACGAGCATGACTTCGGTGACCGCGCCAGCCTGCGCGAAGTGATCCTGGAGATCGGTCTCCGTCGTGTTGAACGACAGGTTGCCGACATAGAGTTTATTACCCATTTGGTCTTGTTATCAGTTTTCCCGAGCGCGCACTTCGGTGACGGTTCCCGGTTATCGGTTTCAAGTCGTCACTGAAGTTACTCAACTGACAATCTCCCCAACTCCGAGGCAGTGCTTAGGTGGTTTTCGAGCCGCACGATAGGAGGCTTTTTTAGAAAGCAAAGCCAAATCTTGCCGGGTACGGGCCGCTCTTGACCACGCGCCGCACCCGTCCCAATCTCCGCCGCAACGCATGAAACTCCTGCCCGCGTGAAATTCCTTTACCTCCTCCTCAGCGCCCTCGTCTCCGTCTCCGCCCTGGCGCAGTCCGCGGAAAAAAAACACTTCGTCCTCTACGGCATGCTGCTCGACACGCTGCCCGTGGATCTCGCCGACGGCGCGCAGTGGATGATGGACAAAGGCGACACCTTTCCCGTGGTCATGTACAAAGACCAGCAGACCAAAGTCGTGCTCCAGCTCGCGGGGACGAGCTTTGTCATCGACGCCAAACACGTCCGCATTTTCGAGGACAAAGACCTCACCGCCGCGGCCCTCGCCAGCTACCGCCGCAACGTCCAGACCTACATCGACACGCGCTCCGACCAGTGGAAAAAGCGCGCGACCGGGAAGTAGCGGCACCGCTACTTCAGCGTCTTCAGCAAACCCGCCCGCGCCCGCGGCAAATATTGGTACGTCCGGCCAATCGCCACTGCGGGAGTCACGTTTGCCTGCCCTTGGATGCCGAGCAGCCGCACCAGTTCGCTTTCAAAATGGAGCAGCGCCCGCAGCGCAGCCGGTTGCGCGTTGAGAAAACCGAGCGCGCGTTTTAGCAAATCGTACAGCTCCGGCACGGGGTGGTCGGGCTCTGTCACCAGCTCGGTCAGCTCCACGAAATACGCCCCCAGCGTCACGCGCCCATAGTCCAGCCGCATCCCCGCATGCGGTTCGCGCAGCGCCGCCTCGCGCAGGATGTGTAGTTCGCTTTTCCGGCTCCGCACGAACTGAATCTCGCAGTCGAAAAACAGATCGAGCACCCCGGCGAACTTGCTCTTCGGCTGCCGCGCGCCCTTCGCCACCGTCTTGATTTTTCCATGCGCCTCCGTGAACCACGTCACGATCAGACTCGTCTCGGAGAGCTTCGTCTTGCGCAGTAAAATGGCGGTGGTGGTTTCCAAAATCGGGTGGGCTTACGGGGAAAATGTCCGCGTTCTTGACTTGCCAAGTCGAGTCCCTACCCTCCCCGCTCCTCAAAAAAATACGACTATGAACCTCGATGCCCTCTCCCGCGCCGCCACCGAAGCCCGCGGCCTCGCCATGGACGCCGTCCACGCCTGCAACTCCGGCCACCTCGGCCTCCCGCTCGGCTGCGCCGAAATCGG
>JANXSB010000138.1 GCA_025352865.1 Chthoniobacter sp.
GTCCGTTTTCCGGTGCGGGACGTGATTTCTTGGTCAGGCTCCGCCGCGTTGCCCTTGCTGCCGTCCGAGGAGTCCGTCGAAGTGTTCCTGCAACTGCGCAAAGCGCCGCGATTCGACTTGAATGTCTCAGACAGTTGGCGCGCCCGCGCTCACCGGGAATTGGACGCAACGAATGACAGGCCGCTGATGAAGTTTGCGACGGAATGCCCCGAGGGATATTGGCCCGTGTTCAAGGGCAAGAGTTTCGACCTTTGGCAGCCAGATACGGGCAAATACTACGCCTGGGCGAATCCAAAGAAGCTGCTCGCCGAACTGCAAGAGCGCCGAATCCGCTCAGGCAAGCTGGCGCGGTCTGCCTTCAAGGAATTCTCGCAAGCTTGGCTGCGAGACCCTGCGACACTGCCTTGCCTGCATCCGCGCATCGCGTTCCGAGACGTCACCAATCGAACCAACACTAGGACAGTACTTGCTGCCCTGATTCCGCCGAATGTTTTCCTCACCAACAAAGGCCCTTACCTCCTATGGCCCCAGGGCGACGAACAGGATCAAGGTTATCTGTTGGGGGTTTTGTCTTCGCTTCCGCTGGACTGGTACGCGCGTCGGTTCGTCGAAATCAGCATGAACTTCTACATTCTGGAGCCGTTCCCGATTCCCCGCCCCGGACGGTCCAGCCCGCTTTGGCAGCGCGTGGTTGCACTATCAGGCCGGTTGGCTTCGCCCGATGCGCGATTCAAAGACTGGGCAAGGGCCGTTGGGGTCGAATGCGGTAAGCTCGAAGAGGATGAAAAGCAGGATATGATGCAGGAGCTAGACGCGGTCGTAGCCCACCTCTACGGCTTGAGCGCAGCGCAACTGAAACACATCTTTGCAACATTCCACGAAGGATGGGACTACGCGGAGCAGATGGAAGCCACGCTCGCCCACTTCCACCAATGGCAGACCCGACGGTAACGCCCCAACCCGCGCCGGTTCCTAACAAACCCGAGTTCGCAGACAATCGCGAGGTCACGCTCGCTGATGCGCTTTGTGCTCACCTGGATTGGCTGGAAAGCACATACGCAAAACCCACGCAAATGTGCATCGCAACTGGATACTTCAATCCAGAAGGTTTTGCCGTGCTGGCGGACAGAATCGAGAAGCTCGATCATGTAAATCTCTTGCTGGGCGCGGAACCAATGTCGCCGCCGGTCAAGCAGGTACGAATGCCGGGCGAGCCTTCTGGTGCCCGGTTTGAAGAGAAGCAAGTGAGCGCGGCGCTGGGAAAGCAGGCAGCCGGTCTCGAACAAGACCGCAACCTCATGGAGTTCACGAGGGGCAGCGACCGGGCGGTGCAGCGGCTGTTAGCCTTCCTTGCGACCGGCAAGATCACGGTCAAGCGGTACGAGAAAGCCTTCATGCACGGCAAAGCCTTTTTGTTCGCAACCGACAACGAGGGAGTCATCGCGGGTTCGTCAAACTTCACAGCAGCGGGCCTCACGCGCAATCTGGAATTAAACTTGGGCCGCTATGACCCGACTCCGGTGGAAAAAGTCAAGAAGTGGTTTGACGGGCTTTGGGAAGACGCTGTGCCCTATGACTTGGCGAAGGTCTACGCGCCCCGCTATGAAGCATATCCACCGTATCTGATCTTCCTCCGCGTTCTTTGGGAACGCTACAAAAGCGAAATTGAAGATGAAAAGCAAGCTCAAGGCGGCGTCATCCGGCTAACAACCTTCCAGAACGACGGCATCGCCCGCGCCCACCGAATTCTGGAACGCTATAACGGCGTCTTGATATGTGACGGAGTGGGGCTGGGCAAGACGTTTGTTGGCGGCGAGATACTGCGGCGAGTGATTCAGGATCAGCGGCAGCGCGCTTTGCTCATTGCGCCAGCGGCCTTGCGGGATGGAACATGGCAGCGCTTTCGTGACCGCTTCCAGCTCTATATTGAAACCATCTCCTACGAGGAACTGGCAAACGAATCCCTGCTAGGCGGCGGTTCGGGCCGCTATCTGAAGCAGCATCCGAACGACTACGCCTTGGTTGTCATAGACGAAGCCCAAGCGTTTCGCAACCCGGATGCTTTTCGGTCGAAGGCTCTTCGACAATTGTTACAAGGCAAGCCGCCCAAGAAGCTCGTACTTATGTCGGCGACGCCGGTCAACAATTCGCTTTGGGATTTGTACTACCTGCTGACTTTCTTCGCCCGGCAGGATGCCACGTTCGCGGATTTGGGCATCCGCTCCATGAAGCAACGCTTCGCCGACGCAATGAAAGCAGGCCCGGACGATCTAAGCCCGGATGTGCTGTTCGACGTGTTAGACGCTACCACGGTGCGCCGCACCCGGCATTTCATCCAGCGGTTCTATCCAAACGACCGGATCACTGGCCCGGACGGAACTGAAATGCCGATTCGGTTTCCCGATCCGCACGTTGAGCGGGCGGAATATTCTCTAGACGGTGTAATGCCGGGATTCTTCGATGAGTTTGAAAATGCGCTCGCACCGGAAGACCCTGCACTTCCGCTCCTAACGCTAGCGCGGTATATTCCTAGCCGCTACAAGACGCTACACGGCGAGGAAGACTTGCGGGAAGCCGCACTCTTGGGTTTGCTCCGTTCCGGGCTGTTGAAGCGGTTTGAATCGTCGGCGTTTGCGTTCCACCGGACGGCACAACGCATGGCGGACGCCTGCGACACCTTCCTCAAAGGGCTGAGTCAGGGCTTGATCCTTACCTCCGATGGCATTGAAGAATGGCAACAGACTGACAACGACGAACTGTTCGATGGCTTGTTCGCAGACGCCGACACGCTAGCTGCACAAGGCTACGATGTGGACGCGCTTCGGCGGGACGTGACTAGCGACCGGAACTTGCTCCACCACTTTGCCGAACGCGCCGGTTCAGTGACGCGGGCAACCGATCCGAAGCTCGCGGCGCTGGTGGAGCAGTTGGTTGACATTCTCGAACGCGCTAACGTTGACGGCCTAGACGAAGCAGACAAGCGCAACAAGCGCAAAGTCATCATTTTTTCGTTCTTTGGGGATACGGTTGATTGGATTCACGAACACCTTGTGGGAGTGTTCGCGGCGGACAGGCGGCTTGCGGAATATCGCGGGCGACTTGCGTCGGTGAAGGGCGATGAGAGCTACGAGGGGGTATCGCGGGAGGGTGCGATTTTTGGCTTTGTGCCGGAATCGTCGGAAGCTCCGGCAGGTCGCACCGATGACCTGTTCGACGTGCTGGTAACCACCGACGTGCTCTCTGAGGGCATGAACCTGCAACAGTGCCGGAACATAATCAATTACGACCTGCCTTGGAATCCGATGCGGTTGGTTCAACGGCACGGGCGCGTTGACCGCATTGGCAGCCCGCACCGTGACGTGTACATGAAGTGTTTTTTCCCGGACGCAAGGCTCGGGGACTTGCTGGAACTCGAAACGCGGATTCGTGGAAAGCTCGCCCAAGCCGCCGCCAGTGTGGGCGTTGAAAACGAAGTCATACCGGGCGCTGCTACCAATGAGATCAATTTCTCCGATGAGCGGGCTGAGATCGAACGGCTCAGGAACGAAGACCCTACAATCTTGGTCAATGGCGGCGAAGACCCGTCCGCGCACTCGGGCGAAGAGTACCGGCAAGAACTCCGCAAGGGACTCGAACTCTACGGCGATCAGATCAAGGCAATCCCGTGGGGCAGCGGCTCAGGCTTCGCAAACGGGAAGCGTGCGGGGCAGTTCTTCTGCGCGTATGTTGGGGAACGTTTGTTCCTCAGATTCGTGCCCGATGACGGTAGCACTATTGTGAGCGATACCCTCGGGTGCCTAAGGCTGATTACGTGCACCGAAACGACGGAACGCATCGCGATGAGTGAGGTGCCGGACGCCGTTTATTCGGCCTGGGCTAAGGCGCGACACGACATTTTCAGTGAATGGGCTTTCTCTACCGATCCGGCGAACTTGCAGCCAAGGATTCGACCGGCCCTTAAGGCAGCGGCAGATCATCTGAGGATGTTCCCGCCCGCTGGCATGAATCAGGATAAGGTGAACGAACTCATCGAGTCGCTCGAAGCCCCTTGGGGAGTTCGGATAGAAAAGCAGATTCGTGACGCAGTGGAATCGCAGGACAGACAAGACACTTCGACCGCAATAGCCGAGGCCGTCATTCGGCTCGGTCTTGAGCCGTTCAAGGCACCCGAGCCGTTGCCGCCGATTGAAGAAACGGAAGTGCTGCTGGTCTGTTGGATGCAGGTTACGAGTACCCCGTGAGCGAAGCGGTAAGCGCATCGGTAAGCGCGTCGCGAGAGTGAGCAAGGTGCCATCGCTGTTTTTCGTCTCTTTCCCTGTTCTCAGCGGCGGACGCCGCCTGTTATGCCACCTGTCCCTGCACCCGAGGCAGCGGCGAAATGAGACCGTCTCCTTCGGGGCATATTTTTGTGCGAAAACTACGGGAAAAGCGAGCCTCGGCTGGAGCAAGGTGCAATTGCTATTCGGTGGCTGTTCTCAGCGCTGACGGCTGCCTGTTCCGCCACCTGTCCCTGCACCTAAAGCAGCGGCGAAATGAGACTCTCTCTTTCGGATCGAGCCGCTGCGTGAAAATGTGAGCAAATGCGATGATTGACCGCGATTTTCCCCCACACCTTGGCGGCAAACTTAGGATTTGTTGGGCGGGCGGCGCTGGGTAATATTCCGCAACGCCTTTCCGCCAATGTCCCAGTCTCCGCAGCGATGAAACGCTAGCTTGAGGCAATACGGAATCGCACCGCCATGAGGAACGTAGGGCACCACCTGAGCGTCGCCGAATTCGGATCGCCAAAGCTTTTCCATCGTCAGG
>JANXSB010000143.1 GCA_025352865.1 Chthoniobacter sp.
CCTCGGCAGTTCACGCATCGGCGGACTCCTTGCGACCCTGACCGTCGGCCAGATCGACGCGAACAACACCTATACCGGCCTGACGACCGTGAATGGTAGCGCGGGCGGCACTCTCCTGCTGCTCGGCAAGAACACCGGTAAGTTTGCCATCCCCGGCAATCTGCAGGTCGATGCCGGTGCGACGGTGCGCCTCGACAGCTTGGCACCCAATTTTGCCGGCTTCGGCACGACAGCGAATCAGATCAACCCCACGGCCAGCGTGCTCGTCAACGGCGCACTCGATCTCTCCGGGATCAACCAGACGGTCAATGCTCTGAACGGCACGGGCAAGGTGCAACTCGACGACCTTAATGGCTCGAACATCGGCACGGCGTCGGTGCTCACGGTCAGCTCGGGACTCTTCACCGGGTCGATCTTTGATAATGCCAAGGGTGGCCAACTGGTGAAGAACAGCACCGGCACGCTGATCCTGACGGGCAATAACCCGTATGTGGGTAACACCACGATCAATGGGGGCACCTTGCAGGTCGATGGATTCATCGGGAGCAAGAACACCCTGGTGGGTCTGGCCGGCACCCTCAGCGGCACCGGCATCATCGGTGGAAACGTGCTCAATGGCGGACTCGTGAGCCCCGGTCACTCACCCGGCACTTTGACCGTGAAAGGCAACTACACGCAGACGGCGGCGGGCACGCTGTTCATTGAGGTGGCGGGCACGAGTGCCGGCCAGTTCGACGTACTGGCGGTGGGCGGCGCGGCGAATCTCAACGGCGCGGTGAACATTCTGAATACGGGCAAGGTGCGGCTCAAGCGCAACCAGACGGTGACCTTCCTGACGGCGGGCGGCGGGGTGAACGGGAAGTTTAGCAGCGAGACCGTGGCCGGCTTCTCCGGCGGAACGCTGGTGACTGGCAAGGTGACCTATCAGCCGAACGCGGTGGTGCTCACGGGCAAGCTGGGCTCGTTTTCCAACGGCATCGGCGGGCTGACCCAAAACCAAAACGCCGTGGCCCGGCAGCTCGACAGGGCGGAGAACGCCAACCAGGCGAACAGCCTCCTCAATTACCTCAGCACGGAGCAGATCGGCAAACTGCCCGGCGACCTCGACCGGCTGGCCCCGGAGGAACTGGCCTCGATCTTTAGCATCGGCATGTCGCTGGCCAATGTGCAAAGCGCGAACCTGGAGCGGCGCATGGGTGACATCCAGGCGGGCTCCGCCGGGTTCAGCGCGAGCGGCTACAGCATGGGTGGCAGCGCCCCGGCGACCTACCCCGGCAATTCCAGCTACAACAGCGGAACAACCTCCTACGGTTCCCGCGGCCCCGCGGGCGGGGGAGGCAAAGAAATGCGTGCGCCCATCGATAACCGTCTGGGCGTGTTCATCACCGGAGTCGGTGAGTTTACGAACATCGGCAACACCGCCAACGCTCAAGGCTACGACCTGACGACCGGCGGCTTCACCCTCGGCGTGGATTACAAGATCACGGCGAACTTCGCCATCGGCGTCAATGCCGGCTATGCCCGGACGGGCGCTGACCTGACGAACGGCGGGCGGGTCACCGTGGACGGTGCAAAATTCGGCCTCTACGCGACCTACTTCACCGGCACCGGCTTCTACGTCGATGCGGCGGTGGGCGGCGGCTACAACAGCTACGACACGCGGCGCAGCGCCCTCCAAGGCACCGCGCGCGGGAGCACGCATGGCGGCGAGTTCAATGCGCTCTTTGCGACCGGCTACGACTGGAAGTCGGGCGACCTGACCATCGGGCCGACGGCGAACGTGCAGTACACCAACGTGAGCATGGACGGCTTCCGCGAAACCGGATCGCTGGCCCCGCTGAACATCGGCCGGCACAGCGCCGAAAGCCTGCGCACGGCGCTGGGGGTGAAGATGAGCTACGACTTCCATCCCGAGGCGAGCGGCGTGGTCATCCGGCCCGAAGTGCGGGCGGCGTGGCAGCATGAGTTTGGCGACAGCAGCTTTGCGCTCGACTCGCGCTTCGCGAATGGCGCGGCCAGCACCTTCACCGTTCACGGTCCCGAGATCGGGAGCGACAGCATGCTCGTCGGAGCCGGCGTGGCCGTGCTGTGGAACGAGCGCACCTCGACGTATGTCTATTATGACGGCGAGATCGGCCGCACGAACTACAGCTCGAATAACGTGAGCGGCGGGGTGCGCATGAGCTTCTAAAAAAACGTCTCGATTCCGAAAAGCCCGCCGGTCAAAAGCCGACGGGCTTTTTCGCGCCGAGGTGAGCAAAGCCGCCTGGGCTAATTTGTTCATTCGCGCGCGGTTGATTTGCAGTAACGTCCCCGCCGTCCTTCCGATGTCCCAACACGACCACGCTCCGCGCCTCGCCGATCAGTTTTTCACCCGCCGCGATTTTCTCCATCGCTGCGGCATGGGCATGGGTGCGATGGCGCTGGGCAGCGTGCTCGGGAATGCGCTCGGAGCCAGTGCCGCCGATGTCTCGGACCTGAATCCGCTCGCGCCGAAAGCGCCGCATTTTCCGGCGAAGGCGAAGCGCGTCATCCACCTTTTCATGAACGGCGGGCCGTCGCATGTGGACACGTTTGACCCGAAGCCGCGGCTCACGGAATTTCACGGCAAGGAGCTACCGATGGAGCATCTGGGCACCGAGCGGAAGACGGGCGCGGGCTACAAGTCGCCGTTCGCTTTTCAAAAATACGGAAAGAGCGGGATCGAGGTGAGCGAGATTTTCGCGAAGACGGCGGAGTCGATCGACGACATTTGCGTGGTGCGGTCGATGCACGCGGATGTGCCGAACCACGAGCCTTCGCTCATGCTGATGAACTGCGGCGAGTCGCGGCTCGTGCGGCCGAGCATGGGCTCGTGGCTGACCTACGGGCTGGGCAGCGTGAACCAGAACATGCCGGGCTTCATCACCATGTGCCCCGGCGGTTATCCGATCCAGGAATCGCAGAACTGGCAGTCGGCGTTTTTGCCGGGTGTGTATCAGGGCACCTACATCGACACGCGGCACACCGAGATCGAAAAGCTGATCGAAAACATCCGCAACAAATACGTGACCTCGAAGGAGCAGCGCGCGCAGCTCGACCTGCTCAAGCAGCTCAATCTCGAGCACGAGCGGCGGCGGCAAAACGATGCGCAACTGGAAGCGCGCGTACAGTCCTTCGAGCTCGCCTATCGCATGCAGATGGACGCGGCGGATGCCTTCGACATTTCCAAGGAGCCGCAGGGCATCCGCGACATGTACGGGCCGGGCGTACAGGGCCGGCAGATGCTCATCGCGCGGCGGCTCGTGGAGCGCGGCGTGCGCATGGTGCAGGTCTGGCACGGCGAAGGGCAGCCGTGGGATTCGCACGACGATCTCGAAGCCCGCCACCGCCAGCTCGCGGGTGAATGCGACCAGGCTATCGGCGCGCTTTTGAAAGACCTCAAGCAGCGCGGCATGCTGGAGGACACGCTCGTGATTTGGGGCGGCGAGTTTGGACGCACACCGACCGTAGAGCTGCCGACGCCGGGCTCAAACGCGGGCAAGGTCAACGGGCGCGATCACAACCACCACGGCTTCACCATGTGGCTCGCGGGCGGCGGCGTGAAAGGCGGCTACGTGCATGGCGCGACGGATGAGTTTGGCTTCAAGGCGGTCGAAAAGCCCGTGCATGTGCATGACCTGCACGCCACGCTTTTGAAGCTGCTCGGCTTTGATCACGAGAAGCTCACCTATCGCTACGCGGGCCGCGATTTCCGCTTCACCGACGTGCATGGGAATGTAGTCAACGAGATCATCGCGTGACGCGGCGCGGGGCCAAATCCACCCGGTTTTTTTGACCACGGATTTCACGGATTTCACGGATTGGTTTTTTCTGAAAATCCGTGTCATCCGTGAAATCCGTGGTCATTTTTTCGGTCGTGGAAACAGCGCGACTCGGGCATTGACTTTGTCGTGAGGCCGGGCGCTCATCGCGGCGCGCAAATAATCACTCGAAAAATCCCATGAGCCTTTTCTCTCAAATCGCCAGCGCCGCTCTCGGCAGCCTCCTCAACAGCAACACCGCCGGCGGCCAGAGCGGCGTCGGCCATGTGCTCACTGACCTCATTCAAAACCATGCCTCCGGCAACGGTCTCGCCGGGCTCGTGCAGCAGCTCGCCGCCAGCGGGCTCGGCCCGCAGGTGCAGTCGTGGATCGGCACGGGCGCGAACCTGCCGGTGAGCGGAGACCAAATTCAGCAGGCGCTCGGCTCGGAAAAAATCCAGCAACTCGCGCAGCAGGTCGGCCTCGATCCGGCGCAACTTTCCGGTGCGCTCGCGCACCTGCTCCCGAACGCCGTCGATCAGCTCACGCCGGGCGGCCAGCTACCCGCTCCCGGCGGTTTGCAATCCGCGCTCTCGGGCCTGCTGAGTTCGGGATTGTTCAAGAGCTAGGCGACGGATCGCGCGCGGGGAAAAACCGCTTGCGTTCACCGGACGGTCGGGCAAAGTCCGCTTCCTTCGCGGAACGGCTGGGTAGCTCAGTTGGTAGAGCAGAGGACTGAAAATCCTCGTGTCGGGAGTTCAATTCTCCCCCCAGCCACCTCCTTCAATACCAAGGAGTTACGCCGAGAAATCGGGCCGCGATGGAGGGGCTTAAAAAGAGTAAACTTGCATTCAACTTGCATCACCGGGGCTACCGCTCACACAAAGCGGCGCGATCCAACCGCGCGCGCGCCGAGCCGGGGTCGTCCCATTTGTTTAGCGCGATTATCACCGGCGGACCAATCTCATGCTCAAGGCCCGGAATTGCACTTGCCTCACGCTCGGTGCCAAAGGCGGCAATCAGCCGCAGCCAGTATTCCGCAT
>JANXSB010000164.1 GCA_025352865.1 Chthoniobacter sp.
GAGACGACACGCGGGCATCTGGATGCGGCGCTGGCGATTCGGAACAAGATCGCGGAACTCGCGCCGGGCACGGTGCCGCCAGTGGGCGCGGTTCCGGCGGCGGTCGCGCCGCTGGGTGGGGCGGCGGGTGCGGTGGAGCAGGTGTATGTGATCGAGGCGAAGGATGACAAGGGGACGCTGGTCGGGCCGGCGAAGAAGGGGCAGCGCATCCATGCGCAGTACGTGGAGGGGACGTGGAGTGTGTCGGAGGGGAAGATGCGTTCGCCGGAGGAGCCGTCGCATCCGATGCAGCAGGTGGCGGTCATCGGCATCACGGCGACCGGGGAGGATCTGGTGGCGATTATCCCCGGTGGGACGAAGAACCATACCTTCAGCGAGGGTATGAAGAAGGACTACACGGAAATCCGGCTGCGCTGCAATGACGGGACGCGGAATGACAATTTCGGCTCGGTGAAATACAAAGTGTCGATCCACTGAGCCAGCAGCCGCGACTCCGACTCCAAATTTCGATCCCGCAAAATCCCGCGAACCCGCCGCGAGCAAATACCCCCCGCACTTTATGACCAAACCACGGCTCGCCCTCACTCTCGCCTTTTTCACCACCGCCGCGCTCCTCGCCGAGACGCCCGCCGTGCCCGACGCGCCCGCCGATCACCAAGGTAGCAAGCAGCTTGTGGCGCAGGCCGCGGATGGGTTGATTACTTTGCACGCGAAGGATGTGACCGTCCACGGCGCGAACGTGCGCTATGAGCCGAAGCCGGAGAAAAACACCGTCGGGTATTGGACGAAAATGGAGGATTGGGTGAGCTGGGAATTCGAGGTGGTGAAGGCGGGAAAATTTGAGGTCGAGGCGCTGCAAGGCTGTGGCAAAGGGAGCGGCGGGGCGGAGGTCGCGTTCGCCGTGGGCGAGCAGGTGCTGACGATGACGGTGGAGGACACGGGCGGTTTCCAGAATTTCGTCCCGCGCCAGCTCGGCACGCTCACGCTCGCCGCCGGCAAATACACGCTCACCGTGAAGCCGAAGACCAAGCCCGGCGTGGCCGTGGTGGATCTGCGCCAGGTCACGCTGCGGCCTGTGGAAAAATAAGCGCGGCAAAATCGGCGAAAGATTTTGAAAATCCCGCTTGCGCGGTTTTCACCTCTCACCTACATAAGCGACCCCTTTCGCGCTCGGCTGAGTTTCTCGCTCAAGCATCGCGGCTCCGGTTCGCCGGCGGCTGCGTCGCTTCGTGGAGACCGGCCAAACCGCTGAGGGAAAAATAAAACGCGGACGGGAAGAAAATCGCTTGCACGCCAAGTCGGTTCCCCTAAAGTCCGCGCTCCCCGCTCCCAATGGGCACTTGAAATCGCCCGTGACAGCGGGGTTTTCAGTCCCCGGATGCAGCGGGGAGCAGCAGTCCTAAAAGACAAACTTTTCCAATGCCAACCATCAACCAGCTCGTCCGCCAAGGACGCAAGAAAGTCACGGTGAAATCCAAATCACCGGCGCTGACCAATTGTCCGTTTCGCCGCGGAGTCTGCACGCAGGTCATGACTCGCACGCCGAAGAAGCCAAACTCGGCGCTGCGCAAAGTCGCCAAGGTGCGGTTGACGAATGGCTATGAGGTGATCGCCTACATTCCCGGCGAGGGGCACAATTTGCAGGAGCACTCGATTGTTCTCGTTCGCGGTGGCCGCGTGAAAGATTTGCCCGGTGTGCGTTATCACATCGTCCGCGGCACGCTCGACGCGCTCGGCGTGGATGGTCGCCGCCGCAGTCGCTCGAAGTATGGTGCCAAGCGTCCGAAGAAGGGTGCCGAGGCAGCCGAGGCCGCCAAGGGCAAGAAGAAGTAATCACTTTCAAACACACTCCACATGTCCCGTCGTCGCCGAGTCATTCATAAGACAGAAAAATTGGACGCCCGTTATGGCAGTCCGGTGGTTGCGCGCCTCATTGCCACGGTCATGCAGGACGGCAAAAAGTCGCTCGCCGAGCGCATCGTCTATACGGCCATCGAGGAGACCCGCACGGGCACCGATGCGGTCGATCCGCTCGAAGTCTTGAATAAGGCGATTGATAACGTGAAGCCGCGTCTCGAGGTGAAGAGTCGCCGCGTGGGTGGTGCGACTTATCAGGTGCCGATGGAAGTGCCGCCAGCTCGCCAGCTTGCTCTCGCGATGCGCTGGATAGTCGGCTATGCGCAGGCGCGCAAAAACATCCCGCTGATGAAGGCGCTCGCCAACGAACTCAAGGAAGCTGCAAGCGGACAGGGGAATGCCATCAAGAAGCGCGACGACACCCATAAGATGGCCCAGGCCAATCGCGCCTTCGCCCATTTCCGTTTCTAACCAGTACCGACTATGTCAGCCGCTGCTGCTCCAGTAACTACCAACCCGAATTCGCCGAACCGCCAGTACCCACTGGAGCGGACGCGGAACATCGGCATTGCTGCGCACATTGATGCCGGCAAGACCACGCTGACGGAGCGCATTCTTTTCTACACCGGCATGATCCACAAGATCGGCGAGGTGCATGACGGCACCACTGTCACAGACTGGATGGAGCAGGAGCGCGAGCGCGGCATTACGATCACCTCCGCGGCCACGACGTGTTTTTGGCAGCAGCGCAAGGAAGCGGGTGTCTATAAGGCTTACGAAGACATTAAGATGCGGGTGAACATCATCGACACTCCCGGTCATGTGGATTTCACGGCCGAGGTCGAGCGTTCACTGCGTGTGCTCGACGGTGCCATCGCCGTATTCTGCGGCGTCGCCGGTGTGCAGCCGCAGTCCGAAACCGTGTGGCGTCAGGCGACGAAATACAACGTCCCGCGCATCGCCTTCGTCAATAAGATGGATCGCACCGGTGCGAACTTTAACAACGCCATCAATGATATGCGGACCAAGCTCAATGCGAACGCTTGGCCGGTGCTGATTCCGATCGGTGCGGAAGATCAACTCAAGGGCCAGTACGACATCATCAATAAGAGGGCGATCATCTATCTCGACGACGAGAAGATGGGTTCCAATTACCTCATTGAAGAAATCCCCGCGGAAGCGCGGAAAATGGTCGATACGGCCTACGACGAATTGGTTTCTGCTATCTCCGATCTCGATGATGAAATCGGCACGGCTTTCCTCGAGGAAAGGCCAATCAGCATTGAGATGCTCAAGGCGGGCATTCGCCGGCAGACCATCGCAAACAGATTTGTCCCAGTGGTCGGTGGCTCGGCCTTCAAGAATAAGGGCGTGCAGTATCTCGTCGATGCCGTGATCGACTATCTCCCAAGCCCCATCGACATTCCGCCGGCCAAAGGCCAGGATCCTGACGACTCCTCCCCGATGGAGGCTGTCACGGACGACAACGCGAAGTTTTGCTCGCTGGCGTTCAAGCTCTGGACTGATCCCTTCGTCGGCAAGCTCGTGTTCTTCCGTGTCTATTCCGGCAAGGTCACCAAGGGCGACACCATTTACAACCCGCGCACCAATAAGCGCGACCGCATCAGCCGCCTCATCCAGATTCAGGCGGATAAGCGCGAGGACATCGATACCATCTACTCCGGCGATATTGCCGCGATCGTCGGCATCAAGAATGTCACGACAGGCGATACCCTCTGCGATGAAGATCATCCGATCTTCCTGATCCCGCCGTCATTCCCTGATCCCGTGATCTCGATGTCCATCGAGCCTAAGACCAAGCTCGATCAGGAAAAGATGGGTGTCGCCCTTCAGCGCCTCGCCGAAGAAGATCCCACTTTCCGCGTCAAGACCGACGAAGACACTGGCCAGACCATCATCGCCGGCATGGGCGAGCTTCACCTCGAGATTATTCGGGATCGTATGCTCCGCGAATTCAAGGTGGATGCCAACTCCGGCAAACCGCAGATTGCCTATCGCGAGACGATTACTACGAAGGCGACTGGCGAAGGCAAACTCATCAAGCAGTCCGGTGGCCGCGGTCAATATGGCCACGTCATTGTCAATGTCCGTCCTGGCGAACGCGGTAAGGGTGTTGTGGTCGAAAACAAAGTGGTCGGCGGCACCATTCCGAAGGAATACATTCCTGCCTGTAAGAAAGGTGTGGAAGAAGCGGTCCTCAACGGTGTCGTCGGCGGTTACCCGGTGATTGATGTCGAAGTGGACATCATCGACGGCAGCTACCACGACGTCGATTCGAACGAGCTGGCGTTTAAGATGGCAGCCATCTTTGCGACCAAGGACGGCTTCAAGAAAGCTGGCGCGATCCTCCTCGAGCCGATCATGAAAGTCGAAAACAGCACCCCGGAAGAATATCAGGGCGACATCATGGGCGATCTCAGCCGCCGCCGCGCCGCCATCAAAGGCATCGAGGCGAAAAACAATCTTTCCATCATCAATGCCGACGTTCCGTTGGCGGAGATGTTTGGTTATTCGACGGCGATCCGTTCGCTCTCGAAAGGCCGCTCCAGCTATTCGATGGAACCTTCCCACTTTGAACAAGTCCCGGCCCAGGTGCTCGCCGCCGTGCTCGACCAGAAGGCCAAGTAACCCACTTTATCTATGACCGGACAACGTATTCGCATCCGTCTTAAAGCATTCGATTTTCGGATGCTCGACCAATCATCGTCGGAAATCGTCGAGACCGCCAAGCGCACGGGCGCAAAGGTCGCCGGGCCGATTCCTCTGCCGACGCGCATCGAGAAATTTACCGTGAACCGCTCCCCGCACGTGGATAAGAAATCCATGGAGCAGTTCGAAATCCGTACGCACAAGCGCCTGCTCGACATCATCGAGCCGACCGCGAAGACCGTGGACGAGCTTAAGAAGCTCAATCTCCCGGCCGGTGTGGACATCACCATCAAGATCTGACCTTTAGCCAAGCCGCGACATGAAGATTGGATTACTAGGAAAAAAGATCGGGATGACCCGCGTCTATGACGACAAAGGCAGGGCCACCCCTGTCACTGTCATCGAAGCCGGGGGCAATACCGCCCTTCAAATCAAGACTGAAGAGAGCGATGGTTATTCGTCCGTGCAGGTTGGGTTTGATGCCCAAAAGCCGCAGCGCGTGACCCAGCCGCTCCTTGGACATTTCAAAAAGGCATCTTCCGAGCCCAAGAAGTTCATTCGCGAGTTCCGGCTCCCCGAAGGTACAGCTCTCGAAGGTGCTGTTGATCTTAATGTCAGCCAGTTCGCCGTAGGCGATGTGGTGGACGTGATCGGCAAATCCAAGGGCAAAGGCTTTCAGGGTGTAATGAAGAAGCACAACATGGCCGGTCAGCCCATGTCGCACGGCCACATGATGCACCGCCGCAATGGCGCGATTGGCAACCGGTCCACGCCGGGTCGCATTTGGAAGAACATGGGTATGCCAGGCCACATGGGCGACGAGCGTATCACCGTTCAGAACCTGCGTGTGGTGCAAGTTCGCCCGGAAGAGGGTGTCATTCTTATCAGCGGCGCTGTTCCGGGGGCAAACGGCGGTTATGTTGTCATCCGTCCCGCAATCAAAGCCCAACCGGAGGCTGCAAAGTAATTTATGGCTGCGAAAATTCTTACAGTTGAAGCGGCAAAGGCGGCCAAGATCGAGGTCATCGAGAACGGCAAATACTCCCAGGTTGTGCATGACGCAGTGGTCGCGATGCAGGCCAATCGCCGGAGTGGTACCGCTTCGGTCAAGACCAAGGCGACGGTTTCTGGATCGGGTGCAAAACCGTGGCGTCAGAAAGGCACGGGCCGGGCGCGGGCCGGCTATAAGTCCAGCCCTGTGTGGGTCGGCGGCGGCGTGGTTTTCGGACCGCACCCGCATAGCTACGCGAAAAAACTCTCCAAGACCTCCAAGCGGATTGCCCTGCGCAAAGCGCTCAGTGAGCGAATCAAAGGCGGGGATGTTTTGATCGTTGATTCTTTCGCGATTGCTCAGCCGAAAACCAAGCAGTTCGTCACCGCATTGAATGGGATCACGAAGGAGGCAAAGACGCTGGTTGTCTCCGCTTCCTTTGACGAAACCACCTACCTCGCCGCCCGCAATGTCCAGCCGACTTTGCTGATGACGGCCGCCGAAGTGAATACCGAGCACCTTCTTAATTTCCGCAAGATCGTTGTGACCAACGACGGTCTCGCCCAACTGGCTGAACGCCTCGCCAAGTAATGAACGAACCCTACGACATTATCGAAACGGTGCGCCTGACTGAAAAGGCGACCCTTCTTGCGGAAAAGGAAAACAAGTATGTCTTCCGCGTCCGTCCGCACGCCAACAAGACCCAGATCAAACAGGCGATCGAGAAGCTGTTCAAAAAGAAGGTCGTTGCGGTGAACACCTGCAACTACGCCGGCAAGAAAAAGCGCGAGCGCACCGCCGCCTACGGCCAGCAGGCCGATTGGAAGAAGGCGATTGTCACCCTCAAGAAGGGCGACAAGATCGAGCTGGCCTAATCATTAACAGTCATGGCACTCAAAACTTTCCGCCCACTCACACCGACCAACCGCTTCAAGGTATTGCCGGCGTTTGACGAGGTCACCAAGTCCAAGCCCGAGAAGTCCTTGGTCGAAACCAAGCACAAGACCGGTGGCCGCAATAACAATGGACGCATTACCACCCGTCACATCGGCGGCGGTCACAAGCAGAAATACCGGATCATCGACTTCAAACGCTCGAAGCGCGGTGTCGAGGCTGAGGTCAAAGCGATCGAATACGATCCTAACCGCACCTGCCGCATCGCCCTGTTGCAATACACGGACGGTGAGAAAAGTTACATTCTGGCACCCGCCGGATTGGTTGTCGGTGACAAGGTGACGGCTGGTGAAAACGCCGAACCGAAGGTCGGCAACGCACTTCCGCTGAGCGCGATCCCGCTCGGTGCCTCGGTGCATAATGTCGAGCTCGTTGCCGGTCGTGGCGGTCAGATCGCCCGCAGCGCCGGACAGTTGGTCATTCTTAACAACCGCGAAGCCGGTTATGCACTCGTGAAGCTGCCCTCGGGTGAAATCCGCAAGATTCACGAGAACTGCTACGCAACCATCGGTCAGGTCGGCAACGTCGAGCACATGAACGTGTCTTCCGGCAAGGCTGGGCGCAGCCGGTGGCGCGGGGTGCGTCCGACCGTCCGCGGCATGGTCATGAATCCGGTCGATCACCCGATGGGTGGTGGCCAGGGCAAATCCAAGGGCGGCGGCGGACGCCATCACCCGATGTCTCCATGGGGCCAGCTTGCCAAGGGTTTCAAGACCCGACGGAAGCACAAGACAAGCAGCAATTTCATCGTGGAGCGCCGCAGCGCGAAGAAGAAGTAACCAATAATCAGATATGGGTCGTTCTCTAAAAAAAGGTCCGTTTGTTGATGGACACCTCTTCGAAAAAATCGACAAGATGAATGCTGCTAGCATCAAGAAGCCGATCAAGACTTGGTCGCGCCGCTCGATGGTGACGCCGGAGTTTGTGGGCCACACGTTCCTCGTCCACAACGGCAAGATTTTTAACTCCGTCTTTGTGACGGAGAACATGGTAGGGCACAAGCTGGGAGAATTTTCGCCAACGCGAATTTTCAAGAAGCATGGTTCCCATACCGCCAAGGTGACCAAGTAATCGCGGCGGCTGACTGAGAGTTGAGACCAATGAATCTCTCGACTTCCAGCCACTCGCTCGCGGCAACGGTCATCGGGTTGTGCCTCATGCTGGTCTTAGGACCGGCGGCGCGATCAGCAGGTTCTTTCTCAGACTTAGATATTGAATACAGCGAGCTGAAAGTGACCCTCGACAAAGTGCTCGGGGAAAACAAACAGCTCCGCGACAGCCTTGCGGAAACGCAAAAAACGCTCGCCGAAATGCGGAAAAACCTCACGGTTTCCAACGATGAGGCAGCGGTCTTCCAGCATCAGTCCATGCAGATGAAACTTCGCATGGATGCGTTGGGAATCGATTCCGTCACCGGCAACGGTGAAAAGCTGGAGCAGCGTTTGCTGACCGCCGTGAATGACCTTCGGACTTCCAACTCGGAGAAAAAAAATCTTTCCGAGGCGCTGGTTCGGCTGGTCGAGGCGGCTTCGCTTTATGCCAAGACCGCCACGGCTGCCAGCCCTCAGTCTAGGCTGACGCTTGAGACAGAAATACGCGGTGCCACTGCGCTCTTGGGCGTTTCCTCGTCCAATGCCGTCGAAGCACCGGCCGCAGTTGCAACAATGACCGACGGCACGGTGATCAGTGTTAAAGCCGACCTTGCCCTCGTAGTGATGAATCTAGGGAGCAGGCAGGGCGTTAAAGTTGGCACACCGTTTCAGATCGTTCGCAATGACAAGACGATCGGCAGCGTCCGGGTCGTCGATGTGCGCGAGAAAATCGCGGGTGCAGTTATTCAAAATCTAAGTTCAGAAAAAGAACAGATCAAAGTGGGTGACCGCCTTAAGGTGGATGCCCAGCAATAGACAAATTTCAATAAACCACTCAGACGAGCATTAGAATGCAGATCAAATCCATCTATAAAGGCGCACGCATCTCGGCTTTCAAAGCCCGTGAGGTGACGCGCGAGATTCAGGGCCTGCCCGTAGCGGCGGCGCTCGACCTCCTCGCGTTCACTCCCCGGAAGGCCGCGGCCATGATTGCGAAGACGCTGAAAAGCGCGGTCGCCAACGCTGAGAACAATAACAATCTCCGCGCCGATAAACTCGTCGTGCAGGAAGCCACCGTCGGTGAAGGGCCAACCTTCAAGCGTTTCCAGCCCAAGGCCCGCGGCAGCGCCGGCCCGATCCGCAAACGCACCTCGCACATTCGCATCATCGTCACCGACGAGATTGAGATCAAACCCAAGCGCCAAGCGAAAAAGTCGCCAGCCAAGAAGAAGTCGGCAAAGCCAGCGGCCAAGAAAGCGCCGGTCGCCGCAGTCGAGCAGCCGAACACCAACGAATAAGTATGGGACAGAAAGTAAATCCGATTGGCTACCGCCTCGCCGTCAACCGCGAATGGCGCTCCCGCTGGTATGCGTCTCCGAAAGAGCTGCCTGAGTTTCTCCACGCCGATCTGAAGATCCGCGCTTACGTCAAAGACAAGCTGAAGCTCGCGGCGGTTGCCAAGATCGTCATTGAGCGCGCGTGGAACAGCATCCGTGTGACTATTTATACGGCGCGTCCCGGCATTGTTATCGGACGCAAAGGAACCGAAATCGAGAAGATGACCGAGGAGATCGGCAAGATGGCGTGTGGCAAGTCGGTGAAGATTGACATTCAGGAGATCAAGACGCCGGAACTCGACGCCCAACTCGTCGCGGAGAATGTCGCCTTGCAAATCGAACGCCGGATCAGCTTCCGCCGCGCGATGAAGAAGTCGATCCAGACCACGATGGATTTCGGCGCGCAGGGGATCAAGCTTCGCTGTGCCGGACGCCTTGGTGGTGCGGAAATCAGCCGCGCGGAATGGTATCGCGAAGGTAAGATTCCTCTGCACACGCTCCGCCAGGCCATTGACTATGGCTTTGCCGAAGCCAACACGGTTTATGGCAAAATCGGAATCAAGTGCTGGCTGTGCAAGCCGGAGGGAATGACCGATGCCCAGCCCGTGGAAAAGCGAGACACACCTGCACCTGCCGAGCCGGTGCCGGCACAATAACCCAACAGAATTTTTAAGGAGAACAGGTTATGCCTTTAATGCCCAAGAGAGTGAAGTATCGCAAGAGCCAGCGCGGCAGCCGCGCAGGCAAGGCTTCACGCACCATTTCGATTGATTTCGGCGAATTCGCCTTGCAGACGCTGGAGCGCGCCTGGATCACCAATACGCAGATCGAGGCCGCCCGTGTGGCGCTCACCCGCAACATGAAGCGCAAGGGCAAGCTCTGGATTCGCATGTTTCCCGATAAGTCTGTGACTTCCCGACCACCTGAGACGCGGATGGGCAAGGGCAAAGGCGCTCCCGAATACTGGGTTGCGACTGTCCGCCCTGGTAACATTCTTTTTGAACTCGACGGGGTACCGGAATCCGTGGCGCGCGAGTCTTTGCGGCTCGCCGCGGACAAGCTACCCATCCGAACCAAGTTTCTTTCCCGCCATCGCGCCGCCTAGCATATGAAGATCAAAGAAATCCGCGACCTCAGCAAAGAGGAACTCGCCGCCCGCAAGCACCAGTTGCGCGAGGAGAGCTTCCATCTGCGCATCCAGCAGCAGAGCGGTCAGCTTGAAAAGCCGAGCCAGATTCGCGCGATCCGTCGCGAAGTGGCCCGCCTCGAAACCGTGTTGAAACAGAAAGCCGGTGCCAAAGCGGCCGCTGCCAAGTAAGCCATGAGCGAAAATACCACCACCACCGGCACAGCCACTCCGTCTCGCGGACTTCGCAAGGAGCGCGTAGGACAGGTCGTTTCGACGAAGATGCAGAAGACTGCGATCATCGAAACCACCACGCGCGTGCCTCACGCGAAGTTTGGCAAGATCGTCAAACAGGTGAAACGCTTTTACGCGCACGATGAGGACAGCAAGGCCCAGGTGGGTGACACAGTCCTCATCGCCGAGACGCGTCCTCTCTCTAAACTCAAGCGCTGGCGCTTGGTTGAAATCATCAAACACTAGCGTATAATCCGCGCCCCTTTTTATGCTTCAGATTAGATCCAGACTCGATGTCGCCGACAATACCGGTGCCCGCATGGCCAAGATGATCGGCGTCATCGGCAAGAAGAACTCGCCGGAGGCGCGTGTCGGTGATGTCATCACGGCGCACATTCGCGAGGCTTCCAGCGGTGGCACCGTCAAGAAGGGCGAAGTCGTCCGTGCGGTCATTGTGCGAACCAAACAGCCGCTCCGCCGTGAGGACGGGAGCTATCTGCGCTTTGACAGCAACGCCATTGTCATCATCGACAAGGATCTGAATCCCCGCGGAACCCGCATCTTCGGGCCGGTTGCCCGCGAACTCCGGGAAAAGAATTTCATGAAGATCGTCTCGCTTGCCCCGGAGGTTCTCTAAGATGAATCGTCCTAACTTCCACGTCAAAAAAGGTGACCAGGTTCAGGTCATCACTGGCAACCATAGCGGTTCGGTCGGCAAGATTCTGCAAGTGCTGCCCAAGAAGCAGCGGGTGCTCATCGAGGGCGTGCGCCTGATTAAGAAACACGTCCGCAAGTCCGCGGACAATCCGCAGGGTGCCATCGTCGAACGCGAAGGCCCCATCCACATTTCCAATGTCAAGCTCGTCGAGCAGCCTGCAAAGGCGGCCAAGGCGGCTAAGACAAAAACGAAGAAGAAGAAAGCCTAGATAGGTTATGGCCGTAGAACTCTACCAATTTTACAAAGACCGTGTGATTCCTGCACTGCAGGCGAAGCACGGTTACACGAACCTCCATCAGGTTCCCAAGGTCCAGAAAGTGGTCGTCAACACCTGCGTCAATGCGAACACAGACGTGAAGCAGGGACTTGAAGATGCCAAAGCGGAGATCGCGCTGATCACCGGCCAGAAGCCTGCGGAAACCCGATCCAAGAAGAGCATCGCGAATTTCAAACTCCGCCAGTATCAGCCGATCGGCGCGAAGGTCACGCTGCGCGGACCGCGGATGTATGAGTTTCTTGAGCGTCTGATTAAGACGGCGCTGCCGCGGATTCGCGATTTTCGGGGCGTGTCACACCGCGCCTTTGACGGCAACGGCAACTACACCCTGGGTGTCCCGGATCAGTCCATTTTCCCCGAAGTCGAACTCGACAAGGTCAAGCGGACTATCGGTTTCGACATCACGATTGTGACCTCGGCGACGACCAATGAAGAGGCAAAGTCACTGCTAAGCGAACTCGGCGTGCCATTCAGCGACAAAGCCAAACTTGCGCAAAAGAAGGCGGAGCAAGCCGCCGCCTAATCCACCATGAGCCAACTTTCCGATCCCATCGCCGACTTCCTGACGCGCCTGCGCAACGGCGGTTCCGCCCGCAAAGAAGAAATCACCGCGCCCTATTCCAAGATCAAGGCGGAAATTGCCCGCATCTTGAAGCAAGAGGGCTACATCACGAACTACGAGGTGGATACCACTGGTAAGTTCCCGCAGATCAAGGTGACGACCAAGAACCACAACCGCACCTCGGCCATCACCGGCATCAAGCGAATCAGTAAGCCCGGTCTCCGCAAATACGTCGGCGCGTCCGAAATCCCACGTGTCCTCGGAGGCATGGGCATCTCTATCCTTTCCACGCCGCAAGGCATTATCAGTGGCCGTGAGGCCAAGAAGCAAAACGTCGGCGGCGAGCTTCTCGCTACCGTCTGGTAACCCATTTAATCAGCCATGTCGCGTATCGGCAAAAAAGCCATCGAGCTCCCGGCAAAAGTGAAGCTCAATGTTTCTGGCGAAGGCGCGATCAGCGTCGAAGGCCCAAAAGGCAAGCTGGAGTGGACTCTTCCGAAGCAGATCAGTGCGCGGATCGAGGGCACACATGTGTCCGTGAACCGCAGCAGCGAGGATCGCAAAGTGCGAGCCCTGCACGGTCTCTCCCGTGCGTTGATCAATAACATGGTCACCGGCGTTTCGACCGGCTTCGTCAAGGACTTGGAAATCCAAGGCGTCGGGTTCAAGGCCGCGGTCAAGGGAGCCATCCTCGATCTGAACCTCGGTTTTTCCCACGACATTCATTTTCCCATCCCGCATGGCATCAAGGTCACGGTTGCGGAGAATACCAAGATTAAGATCGAAGGCATCGACCGTCAGCTAGTCGGCCAGGTGGCCGCCGACATCCGCGCCT
>JANXSB010000179.1 GCA_025352865.1 Chthoniobacter sp.
GCCGGATGAATTCGAGACCGATGTCCTGGCCATGATCCGCGCCTTCCGCCTCGACCCCGACGTGTTCGGTCGCGGCGCCTGAAGCTTTCATAGGAACCACAGTGTCACTCGCCAGCGAACTCAAGCGCGTGGTTTTGCCCACTGCACCGCCGCCGCCCGAAGAAAAACAAACCGACCTTCCGCCCACCGAAACAGCCACTGCGGAGTCACCCGAGCCCGAACTCGCCGTCCCAGAGACAGGCACTGAAGCCACTCCCGAACCCGCACCTTCATCCGACGACGAAGCCGCACCTGCGACCGACGCTGGTCACTCCATTCACTGATCACCGATCACCACTCCGCATGTCCCTCCCCGCGATTCGCAAAAAGATCGACCACCTCGACGACCAGCTCATCCGGCTGCTCAACGAGCGCGCCGATCTCGTCCACGAAGTCGGGCTCGTGAAGCGCGCCGAGGGCACCGAAATCTACGCGCCCGAACGCGAGGAGACGCTCCTCCGCTCGCTTTTGAAAAAGAACGCCGACCTCAAGGGCCGGCTGCCGGAGAAAGCCATCCGCGCCATCTACCGCGAAATCATGTCCGCCTCACTCGCGCTCGAAAAAGACCTCGCCATCGCCTACTTCGGCCCCGAGGCCACGAACACCCACCAGGCCGCACGCAGCAAATTCGGCGCGAGCGTGAACTACACGCCGCAGGTCAGCATCGCCGATGTCTTCGACGTGGTGGCGCGCGGCAACGCCGACTACGGCGTCGTGCCGATCGAGAACTCCACCGAGGGCGCGGTCAACCACACACTCGACGTTTTCATGGAAAGCGAACTGCGCATCTGCGCGCAGATCCTGATGAAGATTGAAAACCACCTCGTCGCCAAAATCCCGCGCGAGCAGGTGCGCAAAATCTATTCGCATCCGCAGGTCTTCGGCAGTGCCGCAACTGGCTCCGGCTGAATCTGCCCGACGCGGATTTGATCGAAGTCTCCTCGACCCCGCGCGCCGCCGAACTCGCCGCCAGCGAGCCCGCCGCCGCCGCCATCACCGGCAAAATGGCCGCCGAAGTCCACGGCCTGCAAATCCTCGCGCCGGCGATTCAGGACATCGCGTCGAACACCACGCGCTTCCTCGTCATCGGCCGCAGCGCCTCGCCGCCCACCGGCGACGACCGCACCTCGATCATGTTCTCCTTGCAGGACAAACCCGGCGCGCTCTTCCACGCCATCGAGCCATTCAGTCGGCTGAAAATCTCGATGAGCAAAATCGAAAGCCGCCCCTCGAAACGCAAAGCGTGGGAGTATTTTTTCTTCGTCGATATCGACGGCCACGCCGGCGAGGACAGGGTGAAGCAGGCCATCGACGAGCTCGAAAAGCACTGCACCTTCGTCAAAATCCTCGGCACATACCCGAAGACCAGTCCGGCGTGAGAGATGTCGGCTCGCCGGCCCTACGTTGAGCCGCGCAGGATTTGCCCCGCGCCGCGGAGCGGGATGCCGAGCCACGCGGGGCGGTTGTTGAGTTCGTAGGCGATTTCGTAGAGCGCCTTCTCGAGGAGGAAAGCGTCGAGCAGCCGCGCGAACTCCGCGCGCTCGGCGGGAACGAACGGACTACCTGCGGTGGTCTCGATCCAGGCGTGAAGAAATGCCGCGCGCGCCCGCTCGTGCCAGCGCTCGGCGTGCGGCTCCAGCTCCGCGCGGTGCTCCGCGAAAGTGCCGAGCGCGCTGTGCGCCGCGTAGTGAAAAGAGCGCAGCATTCCGGCGACATCGCGCAGCGGCGAACGCTTCCGCCGCCGCTCGGCCAGCGGTTTCGCAGGCTCGCCCTCGAAGTCGATGATGACGAAATCGCCGCCCGTGTTCAGCACCTGCCCGAGATGGTAGTCGCCGTGCGTCCGCGTCTTCGCCGCGGCCACGGGTTGCGCATCGAGCGCGGCGATGCGCGCGCGCAGTGCGGGCTCGGCGGCGAGCAGCGCGGACACGAGTTCGAGCGTCGCGGGATCGAAAGCGTCGGGTCGCCCGGCGAGCCTGGCCAGCACTCGATCCGCGGTCGTGCGCATGGTTTCCGAAAGCTCCGCGAAGTCTTTCATCGTCAGCGGCTCCGGTGCAAAGTCCGCGTCCGCCGCATCCGCTGCCAGCGCGAGATGCAGCGCGCCCGTGCGCTCGCCGAGCTGCGCCGCCCGCGCGAGATACGCCGCTTCGATCAGCTCCGCCCCGTTCGCATCGCCTGCGCGCACGCACGCCAGTTGCCGCGTCAGTTCCCGCAGCGTGAAACTCCACGCATCGCCGTCGTTCGCCACCATCCCCGTCGCCAGCGCGAGAACCTGCGGTGCGCGCCCGGCGCGGCAAAACTCCAGCGCGCCGCGGAACGGCGGGACGTGCGGAAAATTCCGCGCCCCGAGAAAGCGCAGGATTTCCGCGTCGGGGTTCACGCCTTCCTCCAGTCGCCGGTAGAGTTTTAGAAAAACGCGCTCGCCATAAATGACCGACGAGTTGCTCTGCTCCACCGCGAGCACGCGCGACTCCGGCGCACTGCCGGTCAGCCCGCCGGTCACGCCCGCGATTTCACCGCCGCTGCTCCGCACCGCACCGCCGTCCGCGATGAGCGTGAAAAGCGCCGCGCGGAAATCCGCATCATGCACCGCGTCGAAGAGCACGCCGCCCTCACGAAACCGCGCGACGACCGCACCCGGCGCATCGCGCATCAGCACCTCGGCGCGCGTGCCAGTGGCGGTTTGCAGCGGCAGCAAATACGTGTCTGGCGCACCGCTGGCGTAATCAATTTCCACGAGCATCAGCCGCGCCGCATCCGCCGCCGCCGAAACCGCCACCGCCTCGCGAACCTTGAATCCACGCGGTTCCCGCGCCTTTCCGCCAAACCACCGGCAGCGCGCGATGTAGCTGGGAAGGACTTCGCTTTCGAGGAGCGCGAGGCCTTTTTCCGAGGAAAAAGCATGCGACCCGGCAAGGCCCGGGAGAGTGACGGATTCGGCAAGCGGATTCATCCCGAAACATCTACCGCCCCGCCCGCCCGCTGCCAATCCGTGCATGCAAAAAGCAAACTGTCGAAAACGCAGGGCGGCGCG
>JANXSB010000183.1 GCA_025352865.1 Chthoniobacter sp.
CCTGGCAACTTCAAGGATGTCGGTCTTGAGGCTTTTCCAAGTCTCCTTGCCGTTGGCGAAAATTCGAGCGTAGTATCTGCCCGATTTATGACGGACGAGATTTTGCACACGGGTTGGGTTCCAAGTTTTCACAGGCAGGGCTGCACCCATGCCGGGGCCGTGGGAAACGACCGAGAAAAAACTGGGAGAAATGGTTCTGTGAAGTGCGAATTTTCTCTGTAAAAGGGCCTGTAGCTCAACGGTTAGAGCAGGGGACTCATAAAAAAGCGGTTGAGAATATCCGCGCGCAACTTGGCAGTTCACGGCGTTCCTGTCAGAGAGAGAAAGCAAGGCAAACGGAACGCTCCCCTACCCCGTTTCCGATGGTGCGGACATAAAAGGAGCGGGACTTGCACAAGCTCTTGCACAGGGGCTTTTGCGGCATCGCACTTGTTCAAGTCCTTCGATTCCTTGCCAGACTACAGAAGAAAACCTGCGAGCGTAACAAATTGTGCAAGCGTTTGTGCAAGTTGCGGGCTGGAAAGCGTCACTTTCGGCACTCCCTTTCCCCTCGTTGGAATTGTCAGCGGCTTCCCCGTCATGCTCGCTTGCTGGCACTGCAACTTGCGCGCAGACTGTCCGCGAAGTTGACGCGATTCAGCCGAGGAATCGTGCTGAGTTGCGGCCTTCGTAACTAAGTTGCCAGCAACTTCCGCTCGGAGTGCGCAACTACCCTTTCGGGGGATACCTATCGTGCTCCCTTTAGAAAAAGATTCCTTGTCCACCACGGGAAACAAAAAAGCCCGTCATACTCGTCATGCCGTCCGCTACTCCTGCATCCATGCGGGTCGGAGGATGACGGGTAGCCGAAAATCGGGCGTCATTTGCCGTCATTCGCAAGGCCAATGACGGGCAATGCGGGATGAAATCACTGAGGGGAAAGGGAGCGCACAAAGGCAGAGGGGAAGCCTCACTCTGCGGGAGCCTGAATAACCCAAGTGCGCTCGTTTGCGGTGCGACACTGTTTGACGCGGTTTGGGAATCGCGTGCTCAGTTGACGTAACCAAGTGCCGATTGTCGAAAGATGCACGCTGCCCAAAAGCCGGTTGGCAGATACCCGCACGGGACAACCATCGGCGCACAGCTTTCCTTTCAAGTCCTCCGCGTCGCCACTCCACGGGCCGCTTCCCTCACGTTCCTCCGGGAAGATGCCTTTGTTGATGAGCAGCCAAAGGTGATGCTCCGGTTCACCCTCGAAAATCGTCTGTGCGAGTTCGTCCGGGATGAATGATTTCAGGCCGTAACGACGGTCTTCAAGATGCTGTGGGATTGGCACCGCTGCCAGGTCGTGCGCAAAGGCGGGAAGCTCACGCCCGATTGCTGAAAGGAATGCTTCGCGCGGGTCGGAAGCATCGGCAAAGAGCGCCCAAAATTCCTGCGCAGGCTTGGCTTGAAGCATGATGATTTTCTCCGAGAGGTCATCCGTGAGCAATGGCAGACAGCGCAGTTTTTCGGGGTTGTCGTTGAGCGTGATTGAGAGCCGCCAGAAAGGGGAGACGGTCACGGCATCGCGATTCTTCTTGTGCAATCGCGCTGTGTCGTTCGCGACGATTTCCTTGATGCGCTCGCCGAAAAACTGGCGTTCTTCATGGCGCGAAGATGCCGGAATTTCCTCAATTAGCAGATGCTCCGCGCCGATTAGTTCCGCGTTGAAATCCGTGCGCCCGAAAAAGAAGGATTTTGGGTCTGCGGAACGGCCGCCGAGGATTGGGGTGATGATTTGGTGCTGGATTCTGCTTTTGCCGCAATCCGGCGGGCCAACGATAATGAGAGCTTGTCCCGGTCGGCGTTTGCCCGCGCGCAGTGCTTTGAGTGCGATTGTCAGCCACGCGCAAAGGCGGGCCATGCCGTCGTCACCCAGCAAGCCCGTGAGAAGGGCGGTGATTGTCGGATAGACTCCGGCCAGCGGTTCAATCAGGCGGGGCGATTCGCGCACCAGCACGCGCCCGCCGGGAAGGTCATACACGCCCGCCGGGGTGCCGCCGATGTTCGCGGCGAAATCAATGGCGCGAAGTTCCGTGGCTGCGTCGAGAATTTTGTCGAGTGGCGCGACGCTTTCACCCGCGTCTGTGTCGGGTCGGGAACGAATGCCACGCACGCGCAGCTTGCGCCGGATTTCCGCTCCGCCCATTTCTAGAAATCGCAATCGTCCGTTTTCCTCTCGGCGGAGGAAGTAGGACGATGAGCCATTCAGCCACCAAAGCCCCAGCGTTTCCAGTGTGGCGGCGGTATCGAACTGCGGTGCAGGCGGCTTTTCGCCGTTGCTCCCGGGTGTCTTTGGCGGTGCGGAAGCGAGCTGCGCGGGCTTTTCCACGCGCGAGGCGGCATCGAGGGCCGCGCGCACGTCCACAGCCCCGGCGCGCGTCCAGTCGTTCGCGTCCTTGAACTGCGCGGGCACCACCACGCGGAAAACTTCGCCCGGTGCGTGCGCGGTCACGTCGCGAAGCCATTCTTCGCCCGCGCGCTTGCCGTCCTTTTCCACGTCGTTTTGCGGCCATGTGTAGAGCGCGCCGAATCCGCGCGAGGCAAAGCGGCCATTGCTCGCGCCACGGGTGATGAGCACAGCCCAGCCCGTCGGCGCGGTCTTGTGCCAGCCCATTGCATCCATGATTGCGAAGGCATCCCATTGGCTTTCAAAAACGAGCGTCTTCGTTGCCGTGAGTGCGTCGCCGATGAGCAGCGGTCGCGCGCCGATTCCTTTCGGTGTGTAGAACCACCGGCCCGACGCGGGGCGGACATGCGCGGCGAGCACACGGCCCGCTTCATCATGCACGGGAAAGGCGGTGTTCTCCTTGCACAGCCCCACGAGGCCCGCCGCATGAAGCCACGTCGCAAACTCGCGCGAGTAGCCGCGCGACTCCGCCAGCTTCGCCGCGTGCGCGGCGGTGAATTTCGTGAGGGCAGCGGGCCAGTCGAGTGTTTCCACCGGCACGCGCGCCCCGGTGTTCACAGGATGCCGCGCCGTTTGCCCGTCGTCTCGCGTATCGCCCCCGCCCGTGCGCGCTGAGGGCGCGGGATGCTCCGTTTCCACACCGGCAAGGGCGAGGTAGCGGGCGATGGCATCGGCGCGGGAAAGGCCCTCCAGTTTTTCGAGCAACGTGATTTCATCGCCTTTGCTTTCGCCTCCGCCCGTGCGGTCGCACCATCCCCATGCCTCGCCACGCTGGAAGATG
>JANXSB010000207.1 GCA_025352865.1 Chthoniobacter sp.
GGATCAGCTCGCTCCCGTCCGGCTTGCCCGGCGCGATCACCGCGCCGTCCTCGCCGCCCTTCATCGCGCCATCGCGGAGATCGAGCCGCAGCCCGCCTTTCTGCTTCTGCTGGCCGTGGCATTTCGTGCAGTGGTGCGCGAAAATGCCGCGCGCCTCCACGCTCAGCGCAGCCAGCTCCGGCGTGAGCGGGTCCGCCGCGGGGGCGCTCGCAGCCAGGAGGAGGAAGACGGGGATTTTCATGGGGAGATGTGTATGCAGGATCGCGGCCTTTTTCAAACCTGCGGCGGAGTGAATCCTTATGCGCCGGATTCCGCCTGCTGTGCGAGCGATCACCGCGTGTCCATCTTCCACTGGAGTCCGAGTTTCCGACAGAGCGCCTGTATCTCGGGCGTCAGACTTTCCCGCGTACGGCCGCGGAGCAGTGACTCTGCCTCCGCCTTCTCAGCCAGAACCACGCAGCGCAGCGCGCACCACTTCGGCAGACAGACTTGCCTCATGGGAAATTTGCGAATGCGAAATACGCCGCAGCGCTATTGCCGAACATGCCGCCCCGGCAAGGCGCAGCGCACTGTAGGGGAGGCTGACAGCTTCCCCTACAGCACCGCCGCACGCCCGCGCCTTTCCACCAGACGCCGCCCCGCCAGCAGTACGCCCGACAGCGCGAGCGCCGCGGCGAGATACTGCCAGCGCACCCACGTCTCCGGCGTGCCCGTCGTCAGCTCGAGATGTGCGTTTGCCTTCACCTTTTTGAAATGCAGCACCTGCCCCTCCGTCGGAAAATCCACCGCCAGCGAAATGCGCCCGGCCGTCTGCATCCGCCGCGCCTCGTCTTCCGCCGATGCTGCTCCCTGCTGAAAACCGCCGCCTCCCATTCCGCCGCCAAATGCCTGCTGGCCGGCGGCCGATTGCAACGTGCCCGCCGTCACCGTGGTGGCTCCCGTGAAAGTATTCGCACCGCCCGGAGGCTGCAGGCCCGCCGCGGATGACAGGATTTCCAAACGCGTCGCCGCTGCCGGGGCCGCTGGCTCGGCGGCCTGCGGCTGGCGAAGCGTAGGCATCTCCGCCGGCATCTGCTGCTGCATCTGCGCCTGTTGCTGCTCCTTGAAACGCACGGAGTTTCCGCGCGCCGTGTTGAAGTAATTTTCCGTCTGCGCCTTCGCGCCTTTGCCCTCGCCGTCATCGGCCTGCTTAATCTGCTGCGCCATTTCCGAAACCTCGCGCTGCTGATCCTTGGCCTGCGGCAGCTTCGTCGCGAAACCGTCAGCCACCTCATCACCGCGTACCGGTTTTCCGCCAGCTTGCGGTTTCGCGGGACTCGCTTTCGCGTCCTCCTTCCCCTTTTCCACCACGCGCTGCTGGAGCACGATGTTGTCATTCAAATACAGGTTGTTCCCCGCGCCCGCCGCATTGGCCTGCGCTGGCGTCGCCGCCGGTTTTTGCGAAATGAACCCGCCATTCGCCGTCCAGTTCTGCGCCGGCTGCGCGGTGCGATTGTTGCCCGCTTCGTTGGCCAAAGTGGACGCATCGAGCTGCTGTATTTGCTGACTGTTGTTCGTTGCCGAAGAACCCGCTGCACCAAAAAGCAGCGCATCAATCGCGTTCGCGCTGATCGCCAGATTCCCGCTGCGATTGCCCGCAGTGATCGGGCTCGTGCCGACCGGCGTTCCCCCAGGGGCGATGAAAGGGAAATCGGCCGGCAAATTTTTCTCCAACTCCGCCACCTTCTGCGCCTCGCGCGCCAGCTCCTCGTTCACCACCTTACGCTTGTTCGCCACGTAGTCGCCCTGCTGCGCGATGCCTTTTTTTCCCACGCTCTCCTCCGCCGGCGTCGGCTTCGGCGTCGCCGCGGCACCGCCCCGCCGGGAGAAAAAACTGTTCGTCTCTGCAAAGTTTTCGTCGCGATTTTCGGTCTCAATTTCCTTCTGCAAAATCCCCCAGTTGGACTTCGCATTTTGCCGCGTGGCCGCGCTCGCCTTCGTCGAGTTGAGGATGGAAAAAAGCGCCTTTTGCTCCGCCCGTTTGCTTTCGATTTTCTCGACCTTGTTCAAGTCGCCCAGCACCGCCTCCATGTTCCCGTCAGCTTTGGAAAGCCGCCGTTCCTCCGGCAGCCACACGTTCCAAAGCGTGCGCTCGACGGTGATTCCGGGCAGTTCGGGATCGCGAAAATCCTGCGTCGTCCGCCAGCCAAGTTTCTGTCGCAGGAGCCGATAGACCAACTCCACGTCATACGACAGATCACCCGGCTTCGTCTTGATCAGCGGCACGAGGATCGCGTCTGCGCCGTTCACTTTTCCAGCATCCGCGCGCACGCTTTGCCCGGCCACGCGCACGCTCATCAGTTCCGCGCCCGCGGGCAGCTTCACCGGCAGAAATTGCAGCGAACGGTTTTGCAGCCGGTAGGTCGCGCGATGCCATTCCGTGCCGTCGCGCCGCAGCGCTGTGGTCATCTCCGCCCACGCCACAAATGCCGCGCGCGTCGCTGCCTTTTCCAGCCGCTCCAGTGCGACGGTCACGCTCCAGCCCGGCTGCACGCGGTAGATGCCCGCCGCTTTCGACAGCTCCGGCAGAAATGGAACCTCGCTCACCGGCACCGGATCGGTGCCGCTTGTCTTCAGCTTCATCTCGAACTCCGACGCATTATCCGTGAGTACGAATCCGCTCGTCATCTGTGCGTCTGGAAACGTGACCGACGGCATCGCCACCTCGCCCGGATTCGGTAGCTCCAAATCCGCGGTGAACTCGACCGTTTCATACACATCGTTTTGAAACTGCACCTCGTACACCCGCCGGTCGCCCTCCACCCGCGAGCGCGTCTCGCGCACCTCATCGCCCGTCACCCGCGCCTCGGGGATGCCCGCTGGCAAAGAAAAGGACGCGCGGTCAATGCTCCCCTGCCGCAGCGTGAGTTGCGCGTGCGTGCTCACTCCCACCCAGCCTTCGTGCGCCTGCGCGTGCATCACCCACAGCGCATTCGTCTTTGCGGGCAAAGCGGCGAGCGCCACCTGCGCGGCGAATTTCTGATCCTTAAAAGTGAACCCGCGCTTCCGCTCTAGCGGCGGCAGGATTTGGAAATCCGTCGCCGCCTTTTCCGGCGCGATCTCGTTGCCCTCGGCGGAAAGTTTCATCTTCACCTCCACGCCCTTGTGCGCCGCGATCACCGCCTCGCCGCTCACCTTTTTGAAACCCTCCAGCGTCAGCGGCTGCACCTCGAGTTCCGTCGGTGCCGCCGCGTACTGCCGCACGAGATAGACCACCAGCGGCGTCATCTCCGGCGTCGCGCCGGCAAAGCGCAGATGCAGCGTGTCGCCCTCGCGCCACCAGTCCTGCAACCGCTCGCTTTGCACCGCCTGTACCTCAAATTGCGCCGGCAGCGCCACCGTCATCGCGCGCAGATCGTCGCCCTTCGCGAAGAGCTGGAGCGATGCGATCAGTTCGATCTTCCGCCGGTTGACCTGATACGCGTAATCCACCCGCGCCTCCCGCCGCGCCTCCACCAGCGCCGCCCGATACGCCAGCGCGCCCTCGCCGTTGTAAGCCGCGATCAACCGACCCCACGCATCCGACGGCGGCGTGAGCGGCGTCTGCCGCAAAGTCGCTGCGGGCAACGCCGTGACCTCCACGCCCTTCCCTGCAAACAGCGCCACGCCGCTTTCCAACCGCTTCGCTGCCGCCGAAAAAACCGGCGCGCGCACTTCCGCCGGCAGCTTCGGCATCGGCCGCTCGCAGTTGAGCGCAAACGAATACTCCTCCCGCGCCGCCTCGTTCAGCACGACCTCCAGCGTCTGCCGATCCGCACCCGCCGTGAGCTTCCACGATTTCAAATCCAGCGCCTCCAGCCCGGTCAGCGTCAGCCCGTTTTCAAAATAGACCGTGAACCGATCCTGCCGCGCCTTTGGAAACGAGAACGTGAAATCCGCGCGCGTCGTCTCCAGCGTCGGCGTGACCGTCACCCACGGCCCGAACGTCGCCACCGTCGGCTCCGCGACGCGCGTCATTTCATCGCCGCTTTCCAGGTTCACCTGCACGCTGTCCGTCGTGCCCACCGCCGCAGTGATGACCTTCGCACCATCCACCGTCCGCTCAATCACTCCACTGCCCGGCGCTATCACCGCCCGCATCCGCGCGTCCGGCAGCGTCAGCGTCACCAGCGTCGCGCCCGTCCGCGGCACACCCCAATTAAAGTTCATCGCCCCCCGTCGCAGCGGAATCTCAAACGCCACCTCCACCGCATGCCGCCCCGGCTTTTCCACGATGATCTCCGCGCCGTCATAAGCCGCCGCCACGCCATCAATCTTCAACGCGCCGATCTGCACATCCTTGAACGGCAGCGGCACCTTCACCCACGCATCGTTGTAAGTCGTCACATCCAGCTTCCCCGTGAACGCCACCGACCGCTCCCCCATCAAGCCCTCATACCGCGCCGCGCTCAGCACATACGCCACCGCCGCCGGCTCCGCCTTCGCACCCGTCCGATTCTTCTTCGCCGCCTCCCACAGCTCCAGGAAGCGCTCATACGGCAGGTAAAACTGATCCGGCTTCTGCCCCGCGACCGGCTTCGTCGCATCGTACGGCACGATCACCGTCTCGCTCGCTCGCGCAGCAGATTCATCTGCCAAAGCGGAGAGCGCCGCAAAAAGCGAAAGGACCATCAGCGCCTGTGACACAGCTCGGCGAAGCCGGGTAGGG
>JANXSB010000247.1 GCA_025352865.1 Chthoniobacter sp.
CCGTGGCACGGATCGCCCGGCAGATAGCGGGCGCAAAAGGCCCAGCGGTCCTCGAAGCCGAACTGCCTCCCGAGCCGCGCGAGCGTCTCCAGCGCGTAGGAGTAGTCGTTGTTGATCTCGTAAGTCGTCGGGTTGTAAGGCAGCCGCGCCGAATCCTCCACGTACCAGACCTCATGCCCGAGGCGCAGCAGCCCCACGATGTAATGCACATGCTGCCAGACCACGCCCGCGATCGGGACGCTGGCCATGAAGCCCATGACGACGATGCGTTTTCGATTCATCATCCGCACCCTACCGCACCGGCGCACCGTGGCGGAAAAGAAAACGGCATTCTTCATTGGTATTGGAAATTACGCTTTGAAAAGCTCGCTCCTTCCGCCTCGACGGAACCGCCTCGCATTCGCACCCGGACTGCGTGATGAATGCTCCCTCACTTTTTTCAGAATGCCGAAACCACTCACCATTTCTGTCCTTCAGTCCGAGGCTGCGCTGTTCGCCGTGCGCGAGTCCGCGCATTTTGAGCCGGACTTGTTTGGCGTCACCGATGGCAAGGCGGTTGGCACTTATCTCGAACACAAATTTCAGACGCACCTTGCCGCGCAATTCGCCTACACGCGAGGCAACTCCGCGAAGGGCATAGATTTTCCAGAGTTGGGCGTGGACATCAAGGTGACGAGCATCCGCCAGCCGCAGTCTTCCTGCCCGTTCAAGAGTGCGAGCCAAAAAATCTACGGCCTGGGCTACTCGTTGCTCGTGTTCGTCTATGACAAGCACGACGACCCCGCACGGCGGGCGGCGCGGTTGGATCTGCGACACACGGTTTTCGTCAGCGCGGAACGCACGGCGGACTGGCAGACGACGTCCGGCCTGCGGCGGTTGCTGGAGAATCAAGGCAACCGCGATGACATTCTCGCATTCTTTCTCGAGCGTATGCTGCCGGTGGACGAAATCGAGGCGCAAGCGCTCGCCGAACAAGTCCTGAGGCAACCGCCTGAACTCGGCTATCTCACCGTCTCGAATGCGCTCCAGTGGCGGTTGCAATACGGGCGCGTAATTGAGCAAGCCGGGCAGGTGCCGGGCGTTCTCCGGCTTACATGAAAACGAACACGCGAATCGAGTTCGGCGACTTCCAGACGCCGCTCGCGCTTGCCGAGGAAATCTGCGGTGTCGTGCGCGCACGCTGCGGAGATTTCGCCGCCGTCGTCGAGCCGACTTGCGGACGCGGAGCTTTCCTCGCTGCTGCGGTTGCCGCTTTTCCTCGCGCGGTTTTGTGCGGGCGTGAGATCAATCCCGCCTACGTCGAAGCCGCTCGCGCGGCGTTGTCGGAGGCTGGATTCGACGGACGCGCGGATGTGGGCGTGCAAGACTTTTTTTCTGCGGACTGGAACGTGGAGCTATCCGCTTTTCCCGACCGACTGCTGCTGCTTGGTAATCCGCCGTGGGTCACGAATGCGGGCGTTGCGGCCATCGGTGGCAGCAACCTTCCGGTGAAGGCGAATTTCCAAGGAATGCGCGGTCTTGAGGCGCGCACGGGCAAGGCGAACTTCGACATCAGCGAGTGGATGCTCATCCAATTGCTGGAGGCGACTCGTCTCCGCACCGCTGTCCTCGCCATGCTCTGCAAGACGGCTACCGCACGAAAATTCCTGCGCTACGCGTGGCAGCACGATGGTCGTGTGGCGCGCGCATCGGTGCATCGGATCGACGCCGCCAAGCATTTCGGCGCAGCAGTCGATGCGTGCCTGCTCATTGCCGAACTCGGCGGCGACGGACCAACGGAAGCTGACCTTTTCACATCGCTCGATGCGGTTCGGCCTTCACAGCGCTTTGGCCTCGCCGGAAAGAATCTCGTAGCAGATCTGCCGACCTATCGCCGCGGCCAACACCTCGAAGGTTTCAGTCCCTACCAATGGCGCAGCGGGCTAAAGCACGACTGCGCGCCCGTCATGGAGTTAATCGCGGCGGGGCCGGGACTTTTCCGCAATCAACTGGGCGAAGTCGCGCCACTCGAGTCGGACATCGTTTTTCCGCTTCTGAAATGCACGCACCTCGCCCGTGGCCGGCTCGCGCCTGAGCGATGGGTGATTGTCACTCAGCGCCGGGTGGGCGAGGCGACCGACGGCATCGCGGCCCGCGCGCCGCAGGCGTGGGCTTATTTGCAAAGTCACGCCGCACGCTTTGCCGCGCGCAAGAGTTCCATCTACAAATCCAGCGTGCCCTTCGCACTATTTGGCATCGGCGAGTATGCGTTTGCCCCGTGGAAAGTTGCCATCTCCGCGTTGCACCGCCCGCCCTCGTTTGTTGTCGTGCCTCCGCTCGACGGGCAGCCCGTCATGTTCGACGACACCTGCTATTTCATCCCGCTGTGGAGCGAAGCCGAAGCGCGCATCGTTGCGGCCGTGCTCAATTCCCCATCTGCCGTAGCGTTCATTGAGGCGCTCACTTTTCCGGAGGCAAAACGACCCGTGACCACGGAGTTGCTGCATCGCCTGAATTTCCACGCGCTCGCTGGAGAGGCTGGGCTGCTGCATGATTGGGAGGAAGTGCGCG
>JANXSB010000256.1 GCA_025352865.1 Chthoniobacter sp.
CGGTGGATTACACCGCCACACCGCTGGCCCTGCGCGCGGTGACGGCGACGCCTATCGACCTTGGACGGGTGATGAGTGGCACGAACCTGAACAGTATGAGCGGGATTGTGACTTTTGACAGCAGCGGCACCCATGAGGATACGACGGACGTGACGGTGGATGGTAGCCTGGTGTTTAATGGCGTGAGCAACACGCAAGGCAAGAGCATAACGGGACAGAGCGCGGCGATCGGGGCAGGCGGAACATTTTACAGCGCGCCGGTGGTGACCGAGGAAGGTGGTCTGTTTGACACCTATGCCAACGTGGCGGTGGCTTACACGGCCACTCCTGTTCAGGATCGCGTGGTCACGGCCGATACGGTCGGCTTTGGCCTCGTGCATGCAGGCACTACGGTGAGTGGAGTGACGACCCTGCGGACCACCGGGAACAACGCGAGTTTCACGGCCATCAGCGTTGAAAATGGCAGCGGCGGGGGTTTTAGTCTGACGGGTGGAACGAATCCGGTTTTCACCGATGCCAGTGTCACCGACGGACGCACTCTCGGTGCGACATTGGGCACGGCGGGCACATTCACGGGGGCCACGGCTCTTATCCTTACTCCCGGCATGGAAGCCGGTGTTACTGGTGCGCAGAATCCGGTGTCTGTGACCGTTAGGTATGACGCCAGTGTCTTTTCCGGCAGCGCCGTTTGGAATAAGGCGGGGTCGGGATCATGGGGGCAGGCCGCCAGTGCCAATTGGACGGACACGGTCACTGCGGCGATTCACGCGGCTCCCGGGACTTTCGGTGCGGGATTCAGCGACACCGACACGGCGGTCTTTAATGCCGTTGGCAATGGGACGGTGGCCTTGGATGGTGTTTCCCCTAGCCTCGCTGGGATTAGCTTTAACGGCGGCAGCCATACCATTGCCCAAGGTACTGGAGGCGTGCTGACTTTGAAGAACAGCCCCGGTGCGGCGACGATCACCGACAGTGGCGGCAGCCAGAGCATTACGGCACCCGTTGTTTTGAGCAGCGATCTCATCGCCACGGTGATCCAGGCTGCCGACACGCTGACCCTGTCCGGCGGGATCGACGGTGCGGGGAATACTTTGACAAAAGAGGGCGCGGGCGTGCTGACGTTATCCGGTGTCCAAGGCTATGCGATGCTCGATGCGGAAGCCGGGACGACCAATGTGAACGGCTCTTTCACCGGCGGCACGGCGACGGTGCATGCGAACGCAACGACCCACTTCAACGCCAGCCAGACGCTGGCAGCGCTGGTCATTGGCGATGGAGTGGAGGTGACGTTTGGCGACGGGAGCAGCCTCGCCGCTGCGCCGGAAAAACTGAACCCGGTGGTGCCTGAGCCCGGGACGGCTGGACTGTTGCTCGTCGGTGCGCTTGGGATCCTCGGGCGCAGACTGAGGCGGTGATCGAAGCTCGCAAGAAAAGTCGCTGGAGGAGTGGCTGCCTTACTAGGATTTGAACCTAGACAAAACGATTCAGAGTCGTTTGTGCTACCGTTACACCATAAGGCAAAATGGGAGGGCAGAAGCTATGGATGCGGCGGGGCTTGTAAATGAATTTTTCGCGGCGCGGGCGTGGCACCGCGGCTCCACCGAATCGTTTCACCGCTCTCACGCAGCCAGCCATTTTTTGAGCGTGGCGAGGTCGCGCTTCATCGCGGCGATTTGCTCGGGGCCGGCGCCTTCCGGGTATTCGACGTGTTGGGAGATCGGGCCGCGGTAGGGCGTGGTCTTGAGCCAGTCGAAAAACTCGCGGCGCACCATGCCTTCGCCGAGCGGGCCCCACTTCGCGGTGCGCCCGCACCGGACATTCGAGCCCGCTCCACCCGACCTCCGCGACCACGTCGGCGGTGTCGTCGAAGTTCAGTTTTTGAAACGGCTTGTTGAAGACGATGAGCGGGAAGCGTCCGACCGCCGGCGTTTCGTCCGCGGCGCGGAGGCGCGGGGAGAAAGCGAGCGCGGCACTGGCGAGCGCGGTTTGCGTGAGGAATTGGCGGCACGGGAGGGCAGGGGAGGAATTCATGGGTCGTGAGCCTAAGCGGACAGCCAGCCGCAAGGCGCCGCGCGAATTTCTACCGGAAAGAAGCTTGGCGCTTTTCCCAACCCGCGCTAAACAATCAATCCCTACCAAACCAATAGGGTTCCATCCTGCCATCAACCTATGAAACTTCTCCGCCTCCTTGCCGCGTCGTTCGCCTTGCTCGCCACGTTTTCCACCGGACTCGCCCAGCAGACCGTGCTTCGGGTTGGCCATTTTCCCAACATCACCCACGCACAGGGGCTCATCGCCTCACAGCTTTCCCGCGAAGGCAAAGGCTGGTTTGAGTCGCGGCTCGGCGGCGATGTGAAGATTGAGTGGTTCGTCTATAACGCCGGGCCGTCGGCGATGGAGGCCATCGCCGCGGGGTCGATCGACCTGACCTACGTCGGGCCGAATCCGGCGCTGAATCTCTACTCGAAAGCGCAGGGTGAAGAGGTGCGGATCATCGCCGGTTCGGCGAACGGCGGCGCGGCGCTCGTGGTGCAGGGGGACGGGCGGCTGAGCAAGCCGGCGGATTTTCGCGGCAAGGCCATTGCCACGCCGCAGCTCGGCAACACCCAGGATGTGGCCTGCCGCGCTTGGTTGATCAAGCAGGGCTACCGCATCACCCAGCTCGGCGGCGATGTGAAGGTGCTGCCGACGGCGAACCCGGATCAGCTCGCGCTTTTCACTGCGGGCCAGCTCGACGGTGTGTGGACGGTGGAGCCGTGGGTTTCGCGGCTGGAGCTGGAGGCGAAAGGGAAGGTCTTCCTCGAACAAAAGGACAGTATCACCACGGTGCTCGTCTCGAGCGTGAAGCTGCTCGCGGAGAAGCGGGAGTTGGTGAAAAAGTTCGCCGCCGCCCACGCGGAACTGACGGAGTGGATCAACAAAAATCCCGCCGAGGCGAAGAGGCTGGCCAATGCCGCGCTCAAGGAAATCACCAAGCGCGAGATGCCCGCCGAACTGATCGAGAAGGCATGGCCACGGCTGACTTTCACCGCGGAAATCAAACGCGAGGATCTGGCGGCATCGGTCGCCGAAGCGCAGAGCGTGGGCTTTCTCAAAGGTGCGCCCGATCTCGGGCGGCTGGTCGAGATTCCCAAGTAATCCAGTGGAGAGAATTGAGGCTTGTCCCGCGCCCGGCGGGCTGCGAACGCTTGCCGCCCCGCATGAAATCCGTGCCGCCCACGCCATGAAAGGCCCGCTCGAGGAGCTGCAAATCATCAAGCCCGTGAAGCTGTCGATCGACGGGGTGTCGAAGACTTTTCACGAAGGCGTGGTCGTCACGCATGCGCTCGACAATGTGAGCCTGAGCGTGGATGAAGGCGAATTCGTCTGCCTCGTCGGCCCGAGCGGATGCGGAAAATCGACGCTGCTGGCGATGATCGCGGGTCTCGAATTTCCCGACCAGGGCGCGATCATGTCCGACGGCAAAATGGTCACGGAGCCGGGGCGCGACCGCATGGTGATGTTTCAGGAAGCGGCGCTCTTTCCGTGGCTCGACGTGCTGGGGAACGTGATGTTTGGGCTCAAGCTGAAGCCGAATCTGACGACCAAGGAATGCCGCGAGGTGGCGAAGTTTTACATCCAGCTCGTGGGCCTCGCGAAATACGCGCGCTCCAATATCCACGAGCTTTCCGGCGGCATGCGCCAGCGTGTGGCGCTGGCCCGCTCGCTGGCCCCGAATCCCCGCGTGCTGCTCATGGACGAGCCTTTCGCCTCGCTGGACGCGATGACCCGCGAGCAGCTCTACGGCGATCTCCAGGAGATCTGGGCGGCGCGGAAAAAGACCATCGTTTTCGTGACGCACAACGTCCGCGAAGCGGCGTGTCTCGGGGATCGCGTCGTCCTTTTCTCACCGCATCCCGGACGCGTCCGCGAGCAATTCAAAATCGATCTCCCGCGTCCGCGCGACATCAACAGTCCGAGCCTCGCGGCTTATGCGACCGAGATTACAAAGGCGCTGAAATCACATCAGGCGGGGAACGATGACGTGGCCGAATGACCCGATGAGACGCTTTTTCAATGCGGTGATTTTTTTCGCGGCGCTCATCGCGCTGTGGCATTTCGGGCGGGAGTTCATGGTCAGCGCGCACCCGGGGTGGCCGTCATTTCACCGCTGGTCACCGGTGCTCGTGCCGTCACCGCAGAGCGTGTGGCAGTATCTCGTGAGCGGGGTGGAAGACCGGACGCTTTTCGAGGCGCTGTGGGTGACGGTGAAACGTCTGCTGCTCGGCTATTTCATCGGCGTGGCGCTTGGCGTGCCGCTCGGGCTGGTCACGGCGCGGTTCAAGTGGGCTGGGGACACCATCGGGGTACTCGGCCTCGGCTTACAGACGCTGCCGAGCGTGTGCTGGGTGCCGCCGGCACTGCTGTGGTTCGGACAGACGGAGACAGCGATGCAGTTCGTGGTCATCATGGGCACGCTCTGGTCGGTGCAAATCTCGACGGACAACGGCGTGCGCAATGTGCCGCCCATCTACCAGCGGGCGGCGCAGACCATGGGTTCCCGCGGGCTGCACACCTGGGTGAAAGTGAACCTGCCGGCGTCGCTGCCGTTCATCGTCAGCGG
>JANXSB010000278.1 GCA_025352865.1 Chthoniobacter sp.
GCAAAGCCGCGTTTGCCGATTATGCCGCCGCGTCCTTCCCCACCGACCGCCCTTTGCTCGAAGGTCTCAGCGATCTCACTCTGCGCATTTATCGCGATTTCAAATTCGACAAAAAGGCTACCACCGTCGCCACCCCACTCGACACCGTTTTCAAAACCCGCCGCGGCGTCTGCCAGGACTTCGCGCACTTCGGCATCGCCTGCCTGCGCTCGCTGGGCCTTCCCGCGCGCTACGTCAGCGGCTATCTGGAAACCTTCCCGGCCAAAGGAAAAAAGCGCCTCATCGGTGCCGACGCCTCCCACGCGTGGCTCGCCACCTGGTGCCCCGGCCACGGCTGGATCGACGCCGACCCGACGAACAACCTGCTCCCCGGCGACCGCCACATCACCGTCGCGTGGGGCCGCGATTTCAGCGACGTGAGCCCGCTGCGCGGCGTCGTGGTCGGCGGCGGCGAGCACGAGCTGAAGGTGTCCGTGGACGTCGCCCCGCTCGCGGTGCCGCTGTAGGGGAAGCTGCCAGCTTCCCCCGAAGCAAACCGCCCACCGGGGAAGCCAACGGCTTCCCCCACAGCCATCCCCGCGGAAATCTTTTGACGCCATCCGCGCGCCGCCCGCATCTTCCGTCCGCCTTTTTCCAAACTGCGGCTCTCAACTTCCAACTCTCAATTTTTCCCAATGGCTAACTACGATCTCATCGTCATCGGTGCCGGCCCCGCCGGCTACGTCGCGGCAATCAAAGCCGCGCAACTCGGCAAAAAAGTCGCGTGCGTGGAAAAAGAGCGCGGCGGCGGGACCTGCAACAACTGGGGCTGCATCCCGACGAAAGCACTGCTCAAAAACGCCGAGATGTACCACGCCATGTCGCACCGTGCGGCGGAGTTTGGCTTCAAGATCGAGGGCCTGAGCTACGACTGGTCCGCGATCATCAAACGCTCGCGCGTCGTCTCCGACAAAGGCGCGGCGGGCGTCGATTTCCTTTTCAAAAAGAACAAGATCGACTCGCTGCGCGGCGAGGCTTCGCTGGAGAAAAAGGGTGAGGTGAAAGTGAAAGGCGCCGACGGCAAAGATGAGACGCACACCGCCGCGAAAATCCTCATCGCCACCGGTTGCGTCTCGCGCCCGATGCCCGGCCTGCCATTCAACGGCGCGACCGTCATCAGCTCAAAGGAAGCGATGAATCTGCCGGTGCAGCCGAAGAGCATCGTTATCATCGGAGCCGGTGCGATCGGCATCGAGTTCGCATATTTTTACAACGCCTTCGGCACGAAAGTAACCGTCGTCGAAATGCTCCCGAACCTTCTGCCGGTCGAGGACACCGAGGTTTCGCAGGTGCTGGAAAAATCGTTCACGAAACAAGGTGTCACCTTTTTCACAAACACCAAAACCACCAAGACCGAAGTCGCCGACAAGGGCGTGAAAATCACCGTCGCCGATGCGAAGGGCGCGGAGAAAGTCATCGAAGCCGACGTGTGCCTCGTGGCCATCGGCGTCGCGCCGCTGCTGCCCGGCGGGAGTTTGAAAATCGGCCTAACCGACCGCGGCTACCTCCAGACGAATGACCGCTACGAAACGACCGTCCCCGGCGTCTTCGCGGCGGGCGACATCATCGGGCCGCCGTGGCTCGCGCACGTCGCCAGCTACGAGGCCATCCAGGCCGTCGAGGGCATGTTCGTCCCCGGTTTCAAGCCGAAGAAAGTCACCACCTTCCCCGGCTGCACCTACTGCCATCCGCAGGTCGCCAGCGTCGGCCTCACCGAGCGCGCAGCGAAGGAAAAGGGACTCAAGTTCAAGGTCGGAAAATTCCCCTTCATGGCCAGCGGCAAAGCCCGCGCCATCGGCGAGAGTGAGGGCTTTGTGAAAGTCCTCATCGGCGAGCCGCACGGCGAAATCCTCGGCGCGCACATCATCGGCCCGGAAGCCACCGAGATGATCGCCGAACTCGGCCTCGCCATGACGCTCGAAGCGACGTGGGAGGAAATCGAATCCACGATCCACGCCCACCCCACGCTCAGCGAAGGCGTGAAGGAAGCCGTGGAAGTAGCCGCCGGCCACGCGATCCACGTCTGAGCGCGCAGCGCGCGGGCTTTCGCCTCGGCGTCGTGGGCCACGTTCGCGTAGGCGTCGAAGTCGTTGAACCAATACTTTTTCGACCAGCGATACATCCAGT
>JANXSB010000312.1 GCA_025352865.1 Chthoniobacter sp.
GCCTCGCGCCAGCGTGGCCTCCGGTGCCAGCAAGCGCAGCAGTTCGGCCAGTCGGAAAAAACGGTTTCGCTGTTCCTTGAGGGCTTGGTGAAACAGCGTTTCGCACTGTGCATGCAGGGCGTCGAAATGCTGGCGGCGCATGGCCAGAAGCTGGTCCGGGCGATGCTGCCGGAGCGCGGCGAGCGCTGCCGCCACGCGCTGCCGCACCTCTGCGAGCCGCTGGCTCATCAGCCGCCACAACGTCTCCTCCGCGAAATCAGTGCGCTGCCGCGCTTCGTTCAGCCGTTTCTCCGGCTCGCGAAAAAACGCGTCCCGTGCGAGGAAATCCACGCGGTCCCGGTGTGCGGCCAGTGCGGCGGCCATCTGCCGGTGGGCCTGCGCGCGGAGCTGTGCGATACGCCGCGAAAGCTCCGCCGCATCAGGCGCGATCAGCTCCGCCGCCGCGCTCGGCGTGGGCGCGCGCAAGTCCGCCGCGAAATCCGCAATCGTAAAATCAATCTCGTGTCCCACCGCCGAGACCACCGGAATGGCCGATGCCGCCACGGCGCGCGCGACAGCCTCCTCGTTGAAGGCCCACAAGTCCTCCACACTCCCGCCGCCACGCGCAATCACGATCACCTCGACGCGCCGCTCTGCCAGACGATTCAGCACTCCAATGCCCGCCGCGATTTCCTCCGCCGCACCGTCGCCCTGCACGCGCGCCGGACTCACGACCACACGCACCCACGGCGCGCGGCGCGCGAGGATGTTCAGCATGTCGCGCAGCGCCGCACCCGTGAGCGACGTCACGATCCCGATGACCTGCGGAAACGGCGGCAGCGCACGTTTGCGCGCCGGGTCGAACAAACCCTCCGCGTCCAGCTTCCGCTTCAGCGCCTCGAACTTCGCCTGGAGCAGCCCCGCGCCGCCTGCCTGCACGATCTGCACATTGAGCTGGTACTGCCCGCGCGCCTCGTACACCGTCAGCGCCCCGCGCACCTGCACCTGCATGCCCTCGGCCAGCGCCACCTGCCGCAGCCGCACGCCGCCGCGTGCAAACCACACACACGCGAGCTGCGCCTGCGCGTCCTTGAGCGTGAAGTACTGATGCCCGCTCGCCTGCTTCCGGTAGTTGCTGACCTCGCCCTCCACCCACACCGTCCCGATTTCATCCTCCAAAACCGCGCGCACCGACCGCGTGATTTCGCTCACGGAAAAAACGCGTGGCTCTTCGCGCGCCGGCTCGGGAGTTCCAAAAAGATCGGCGGTCATCGCGCAGGTTTGCCACAGCATGCGCCACGACCTCAAGCCCGCCGCAGCGCAGAGCCGGGCGGGCTTGGCGGGATTTTTCGGTCTCGCGAAATGGACCCCGCTTAGCTTTGCCGCCGACGGCGGGCGGTGATGAAGACCATGCCCACGAGTGACAGTGCGATCGTGCCCGGCTCTGGGGCGGCGTTATCGGTGGGCACAAAACCCGCGTAATCGCCATTGTACATCCCCACGAGGTCGCTTAGGAGAAACGGCGTCTCACCCGAATCGATCCAAGTGGCTTGCTCGATCATTCCGGTTTCAGCGTTGATGAGGACGGCACCGGTGACGTCCGTGCCGCGGTCGTAAGGAACGAGCCAGTCGTCTTGGCCGGACGGATCCATCAGCACGGCGTCCGCAGTATCGAACGCGCCGCCGGAAAGACCGTACTCATCAAACAGATCGCTCGCCGCGAGATCGGAGATGGCTTGCGCCCCCACCGTGCCCGCAGTGAGCGCAGTCGGCAGCAGCGCATCGGGCGCACCGTAGCTGTAGAAGAGCCCGCCATTGCCGTCATCGAGAGCCTCCGGCCCGAGCGCTCGACGACGAATTTGTAGCCCACACCGGACAGGTAGGCTCCCTCGCCGGGTTGCGGCGGAGCGGGATTGAAATACCGGAACCAAGTGTTCGGCGCGGCATTGACCAGACCGATCCCCGGCACATTGATCTGCGCCGGTCCGTTGGTATTTCGGAAGCCGTAGCGCACCCAGGTGTGCTCTCCCAATCCCCGTTGAGCCGCCGGCAGACCTTGACTGATCGCGTAGCCCGTCCACGGGTCGTTCACATAGAAACCCGTGATCGTGTAATTGGTGTTGCGGGCCGCCACCCCGATGCCGGTGACGCCCGTGACCGCGATCGAGTGCGCACCGTTGCCGATGGTCACCTGCGCCGGCACATCGTAGTCTTTGATCGCATTGGCGATGGTGCGGCTCGCGAAGGCGCCGGAGGCTACGTTGAATCCGGTGTAGGAATGGTTGCCGTTTCCGCCCACCGTCGGGTTATCGAGGACGTTGAGCGCCCATTGCACCGCGTTCGTTCCAGACCCGGTCGATGGCCACGGCCAGAACGGATTCGAGTAAGTCAGCGGGATGCCCGTATTCGGCCCGGCGATGGGAGTGTAAGTCGCGTGACCGTGGATCAGATTGTAAATGGCGACCTGAGGCGCGAAGAGAACCTGCCCCGCGTTGTAAATAGGTTGCGGCGGAATGTCGTCGGTGTGCTGTCCGTTGGCACTCTGCGGGATGTTCAGCGGATCCGGCGCGTTAAGGAAGGTGTTGATATACGCATTCGTCGAGCGCACCGCGGTGCAATCGAGCATCATCTCGATCGTCGCCGAGGCGCAGTAGTGGTCGGTGACTTGCGCGTGGTAAACTTCGCCGGTCACGGTCAGGTCAAAGACCGGCGGGAGGGCGTGCGTGGGGATGGCGGCGAGGAGGCTGCCCGCGGCGAAAAGCAGGAGCGTGCGTGGGCGGAGTTGGGGGGCGGTGTTCATGTTGTCGGGTTTTGTTTTTTTGTTTTGCGGTTGGCGATTTTGCGCGTTCGGTTCACCACGAAATCCACGGCCCTGCGGGATGGGGCTTTGCCGGCACAGTCATGCCTTTGGCAGCATGAGTGCGTTCATTTGGGGGGAAATCGAACGCAGCCCATTTCGCGCGGAACCGGCAGTGGTGCAAGAATGATTTTGTAAAAACCCTACAGCCGCTCGTAAAACCGCAGCGCCTCGATCTGGCTCCCAAAATCGCGCAGCGGATACAGCCCGCGCGCCGCGCCCGCGCCGGGGTCGCGCGTGAGGTAGTCAAAGCCGTCCTTCCCCGCGATGACCACGAAGTGCGTGATGCCCGACGGCAGCCGCAGCCGCACGATCACCGGATTGCCGCGCGCGAGATTGCGGTCGATCAGCTCATACGACGGCAAATCCTCATACGCATGCCGCACATGGCCGCCGCCCAACTCCGCCGCCTTCTCCCAATACAGCCAGCCCTGCGGCGTGAAGCCGTCATGCGTTTTCAAATACTCATTGAGCCGCTGCGGATCGGTGTCGATGCCGTAGCTCGCCAGCACCATCGCCGCCGACGCCACCGCGCAGCCCTCCGCGCCGAGCGTATTCGGCGTCGGCCCGAGGAGGTCGTCGCGCCAGCGTTCATCGCCCTGGCGGAAGGCAGGCACCGCCAGTTCCGTGCGGTGGAAAAAATAGCGCCCGCCGCTTGGCTCGATCTTCCCCTTGCGCGCCCACACGTCCAGCAGATGCGCGTAGCCGATCAAGGCCGCGAACGTGCCGAGCAGCGCGAGGAGCAGCGCCCACTGCCCGGTGCGATAGATGAAGCGGTGTTGAATCATGCGTCGTGTTTTGCCGAAAACCACGCCTCCCCGCCGAACAAAATCTTTCCCGCGCGCCCCGCCTGCGCCGCGGGCGCGTGAAAAACTATGGCCATGACTTTCGACATCGTGCCCCTACGATGCCGCGCCGTGGCCGATTCCACAAAACCATTCAGCGAAATCGCCGCCGCCTCCGCCCGGCGCGCGCGCGGCTACGGCGCAGGCGCGCGGTTGGCGCTCCTCGGCGTCGCCGCGAATTTCCTCCTCGCTCTCATCAAGATCGTCGCCGGCATCCTCGGCAACTGCTACGCGCTCATCGCCGACGGCATCGAATCCACGCTCGACATCTTCAGCTCCCTGGCCATCTGGTTCGGGCTGAAAGTCGCCGCCGAGCCGCCCGACGAAGCGCACCCCTACGGCCACGGCAAAGCCGAGCCGCTCGCCTCCGTCGTCGCCGCCTTTGCCATCATCGTCGCCGCCATCGGCCTCGCCGTGGAGAGCGTGCGCGAGATCATCACGCCGCATCATTCGCCCGCGCCTTTCACCCTTGCCGTGCTCGTCGCCGTCATCGTGGTGAAGGAAACGCTCTTTCGCAAAGTGGCCGGCGCTGCCGAGCAACTTGGCAGCAGCGCGGTGAAAACGGACGCGTGGCATCACCGGTCCGATGCCATCACCTCGGGCGGCGCGTTCATCGGCATCAGCATCGCCCTCCTCGGCGGTCCCGGCTGGGAGCCCGCCGACGACTGGGCGGCGCTTTTTACGTGCGGGATCATCGGCTTCAACGGCTGGCGGCTGCTCCAGCCCGCGCTCCTCGAAGTCATGGACACCGCGCCGCCCAGGGAGCTCGCCGACAGCGTCCGCCAGATCGCCGCCGGCGTCCCCGGCGTGGCCGATGTGGAAAAATGCCACCTGCGCAAAATGGGCATGGAATTCTACGTCGATATTCACGTCGGCGTGGACGCCGGCCTCACCGTCCGCGACGGCCACCGCATCGCCCACGCCGTAAAGGACGCCATTCGCGCCGCCAACCCCGCCGCCGCCGACGTGCTCGTCCACATCGAGCCCATCGAGCCCGAGACCTGACCGCGGGCGGGTGTACCGAAACTCGCGGGGCGCGGATTTTTTCTTTGACCACGGATTGCCCGGATGACACGGATTTTCAGAAATCCAAATCCGTGAAATCGGTGGTCAGGATGCTGTCGGTTCTGAGTTTCGTTGCACCCTCCAAGGTCGCGGGTGCGACCGGGATTTGCGCAATCGGGGAGATGGGCGGAGGGTGGCTCACGCGCTGGCAGAGTCCGTCATCGAACGCCCCGCCGGTGAATGTGTCTCAAACGAAAAGAGCACCAAACCTCAGCCCCATAGAATCCACACTCCCATGGCTTCCATCCGCATTCCCTTTCCCGAAAAAGACGAGCCGGGCACCGTCGCCCTGACCGGGGCGCGCATCACCATTGGTCGGCTGCCGTTCAATACCGTGCAGATCATCGACCGGACGATTTCCGGTTTTCACGCCGAGTTGATCATCGAGGACGGGCACTACCGGCTGCACGACCGGGGCTCGACAAACGGGACTTTCGTCAATGGCGAACCGGCCACGGACTTTCATCTGCGCGAGGCCTGCCGGATTTCGTTTGGCGGGGTGGAGTGCGAATTCAACCCCGCGGCGGAGATCGGGGCGCAGGGCGAAACCGTGCCGACCCGCGGCGAGATGAACTCCGTGCGGCAAGAGAATGCCGAGCTGCGCGGCCTGCTCGCGGCGGCGCGCGAGGAAGTGGCGGCGCTGCTCGGAGCGCAGCCCGCGGACGAGGCGCGCGGGGAATTCACCAAAGTGGTGGCCGAGCGCGAGGCTCTGCAGACGGCGCAAGTGGGCCACGCGCAGGAGATCGCGCGGCTGAAAGGGGAGGTGGCCGTGCTGCGCCGGGATCGCGAGAATCTGCAAAAAGCATGGGACGCCACGAAGGCGGAGCTGGCGAAAATCCGCCCTCCGGTCGAGGCCGTGGCCGTGGTGGAAATGCCCGCGCCGGTCGCCGTGGTGGTGGCTCCGCCTGCTCCGGTGCCAGTGCCCGTTGCGGTCAAAGCGCCGTCCGCGCCGCCGCCGCCGCTGAGCCGCCCGGCCATGCCCGTGGCGAAACCCGTGGTGCCCTTCACGCCGCCCACCGGCAAACCTTTTCCCGCGCCCAAGCCCGCCGCGCCGACGGTGAAGCTCGCACCCGCCCCGATGCCCGCCGGGCAGATGCGCGCGGCCAACAGCAGCGGCGTGCGCCCGCTGCCGAAGGCGGTGCCCGCGGGCCATGCGGCGCAGTCGGGCATTCATCCGCGCACCTCCGTCATGCCCGTGCATGCGCCCGCCGTCGGCCCGAAAGGCACGCAAAAAATCGGCTGACCGCGGGGCCGCGGCGGCTTAGGCATTGTCGGCCCAGGTGCAGATCACGGTGGAATACAACGACGGCTTTGTCACCTACCCGCCTCAAGGCACCGAGCACGGTCTCGTACACCATCGAAGTCGCCGACGTCATCACCGTTTTCCGCGCGCCAAACCCCGGCGAACTCACCGAGCAAATCCTCGCGGACGACGGCCTCGTGCAAACCGTCAAAGTGACTGACACCGTCGTCTCCGGCGGCCAGAGCCAGCGTTTTCTCCGGTTGAAAATCGAGCCCGCGCCGTGAGCGCAGGCGCGGCTACAGGGGGAAGCTGAGAGCTTGCCCACGACTGCGCGGAGAAAGAGGCACGCGCCCTTGCAACAGTCAGAGCCTTCCTCCAGTTTCTCGCGCGATGATTTTTGCACCGGCCCCGTAGTTCAACGGATAGAACGATGGTTTCCTAAACTGTAAATCCGGGTTCGATTCCCGGCGGGGCCACGGTTGCTGAAGCAAGCGCCGTGATAAGACGGCACTTGGGGGTCAGGGCTTTGTCGCCTGGTCGAGCTTCTTCGTGAAATCCTCCAGAGTTGCCTTTCCATCCGCGAGGTTGCCCTTGCTGCGAATCGCCTCAATGGCCTGATCCAGGGCTTTGTCCAAAGCCGTCCAAGTCGCAGCGTCTTTGGCCTTCATCGCCTTTTCCTTGTGATCCCAAGCCTTCTCCAATGCGGTGATTTTCGTCACTGCTTCCGGCTTCTTTCCGGCGGCGGCGGCATCGTGGGCTGCGTTGGCCAGGGTTTTAAGACTCGCCGTGTCCTCTTTGCCATAAACCGGAGCCGGTGCCGCTGCCTCAGCCGTGGCATTTGGAGCAGCAGCACTGCACGGTGCATCGGGGAAAAATGCAGCCGTCAGAATGAGAGTCGTGATCGCGAGATGATGTGTTTTCATGGAGGATGGTCTTTTGAGTGGTGGTGGTTTTGATGAGGAAGAAACAAACAGTGTCCAATGAAGTACTTGCGTCAAGAATGGCGCGTTACTTCGATGGTTCATTTTTGCGGAGCAGAAGGAACGATGGATGCCAACGGCCCGCCCGTTCTCGCGCCGGGAGTGGCAGACGCGGTTCCCTTTCACTTTCTACACGCGCACGGGAACCTTTCCGTTTGTGCAGTTGCCAGCGGAAGAAGCGCAGTGTCGCCCGCATACGATTGCGTCGATTGTCAGGATGCCGTAACACATGACCCAGGAGCCAGATGAGTTCTTTAATGAGCGACGGCATTTGGGCGGGTTAGGAGGACGTCTAAAGCCATCACATTGACGAAGCACCTTGCAGATCAGAAATGTGCTTCTCCGCTTCTTCGGCGAATTCCTTGGGGATCGCGAGCCAATTGGAACCTTCCTCAAGGTCATAGACTCGATAGCCCGATTCGTTAAGGGCAGCCATCTTTGCGGGCTCGAAGCACTCAATGAAAATCACCGGCCTCACGCGGTCAAGAATAAGTCGCGCACCCGCAAGGGCTTGGTCCTCCGCACCCTCGACATCGATCTTAATGACCACGCGGTGTCCTCGCAATTTCTCAACAAAGGAATCGAGGCAACAGCACTTTACTGTAACACGATTCCGCAGTTGGTAATGGGCGTGGAGAGGCGAAGCATTCGACGTATCGCTCTCCACTGAACCAGTGGCTCCGCTTACATCGTCCACAAGAAACTCGATCTCTCCATTCTTGGAAGCGACAGCCATCGGAATGAGTCGCGCCAGCGAGAGCTTATTGCCATCCATCGTCTTCCGCAGTAGCCGAACATTTGTCTCATCCGGCTCGAAGAGCCAGATCGCGAGCGATGAATCGAAGTTTGCCGCGGTCCAGGAGTAGGAACCAACATTCGCCCCGACATCCAGAAAGAACTCAGGCTTGTAAAACTGCAGGGCCTTCAAGAATAGCGAACTTGTCCGGTCTTCCGCCCCGCGGTGCGGGACGAGCAGGGCAAAATCGCGAAGCAGCATCACATACTGGCGAATGCGTCCGTTCTGAACCTTGACCGCAAAATCAAGGTGATTTTGCAGGGCACGGAACCAAGCCATTCTGCGCAGGCGCCACAACGGATGAAAGCGGTTGCGAATCCAGGAGATCATGTCGTGATGATCGGGGGAAGTTGGCAGCTTCCGCTACAGTCTCCTGGTAAAGTGGCGGGTAAGTTGGTCATAACATTCGACATAGTTGGCAACCATGGTGGCGGGGGCGAAACGCCGGGCGTTGGCCAGGCCCTGCGTGGTCAGCGCTCGGCGTGCGTCTGGCTGCGCGAGCAGGCGCAGGAGTTCCGCGGCGAAGCCGGGTTCGTCCGCAGGTTCGTGCATGCAGGCGGTGCCGAGGGTGACTTCGGGGAAGGGTTCGATGCTGCTGCAGAGCACGGGGCAGCCGCAGGCTTGCGCCTCGATCACCGGCCAGCCGAATCCTTCGGCGAGGGAGGGAAAGAGGAGCAGGTCCGCGAGCGAATATATCGCGCGAAGGTCTTCATTGCCGCACCCTTCGATGCTTCGAACACGCTCCAGCAAATGATACGCTGCGATGTAAGACTCCATCTCCGCAGTGAAGGGCTTGCCGGCCATGACGAGGTTTGGTGTGGCGGGGTTGGTCGCGACTGCGCGGGCGTAAATGCGCAGCACCCCGAGGCGGTTCTTATACCATTGGTTGCCGCCGACATGGAGAATGAAGCCGGGCCGTGGGGAAGCAGGGTTGTTCGTCGGCGTTGCTGACTCCGACAGTGACTTAATCCGGGAGCGCGCTTCCGGTTCTGGCATCGGCGAATACGGGTAATTAAAGCCGATGGAGATCACGGAAACCCGATCCTTGGGCAGTGAGATCAAGCGGTGGACATCCCGCTGGGTAGCCTCCGAATCGCATGCCACATGCTGGGCACGGGCCAGACCCTTGGCCACCATCTCTTGCAATTGCCGGCCAGACCAACGTGTTGGGTTCTCAGGTACTTCCCCGCGGGCGGAACGCACCGCCAGCAGATCGTGGCAGGTGACGACATGCGGCACGTCCTGGAGGTAACGGGTGTAGAACGCGTTTGAGTGATCGCAGATGTGGACGACAAGACGAGTTGAGATTCGAGGCTCTGCGAGAAGTCCGTGGTGCTGTGGGGACAATTGAAAGTTGAGTGTTGAGAGTTTTTTTCGAAGCAAGATCGGAAAGAGGAGGAACTTGTCGATGTAGCCAAGCCACTTGCCGAGGCCGGTGCCTGATCGCTTGAACCTGCCAAAGCAAGGTGTGGGAACGATTAGCTCTGCGGTTATCCCGGCGGCTTCGAGGCCGGAGAGCATCATGGCGGCGAAGCGCTGCATGCTTTCCTGCGCGTCGTGCGGATAGTTGCCGATCAGGAGGACGCGCATGGAGCGTGGGATGTGGTCCTTTCTGACGTAGCAAGGCGGTCGATGGCTTCGGCAATGGCGCGGGCGGCGGCGGCGGTGGAATACTGTTCGATCTCCGTGAGGCACCAGTCGAAGGATCGTGGGAACCGTGAGAGATCGCTCAAGGCTTTGGCACAGGCGGTGGCATCGTTATCGGGAATGACGCGAACCCGCTCCCAACCGCCGAATTCCCGATGGCAGCCCACCGCATTGCTAATGATGACCCCGCAGCCGGCCTGGAGCGCTTCGTTGACCACCAGCCCCCATGTTTCACCCGCGCGCCGCGACGGGAGGGCGAGTAAGTCGGCGGCGAGATAGTAGTCCGGCATCGCTCCCTGGTTGACGAATCCCGCAAAGATCACGCGCGCGGCGAACTCTGCGGCACGCTGGCGCAGGATCGGAGCGAGCACGCCGGAAGCGACATAGACAAGTTTGACCTTTTGCAGTTCTTCCGGGCCGAGTTGCGCCAATGCGTCCAGGAGCAGTCCGGGGTTCTTCTTGTCGATGAGCTTTCCGGAAAAAAGGAGCAGGGTTTCATCCGCAGCCACCCCGAGTGTCGCGCGGAGGTCATCGCGTGTCTGTTGTTTGGCTGTGGCATCCATATCGGCTCTGGCCGCCGGTGTGCAGTAGGGTGAGAAGCTCATCCGTGCCGGGGAGAGTCCGTGTTTGAAGAGATGCTCCTTATTCGCCTGGCCGATGTAAAAGGCGTGACTTACTCCGCGATAGGCGAGGCGATAGAATAACTGACGGAGGATCGTTTTCCACGGCGGACGGATGAAGGCCTCGTCCTGGGTTTCATGGCGGATCCAGATGGGGATGCCCAAGGACAAACAACTCAGGTAAGCGGTCAAGTCGCTGGCATAGAGAAATTGGGAGATTAGCACGGCGGACGGGCGTTCACGCTTCAAAAGGGCGAAGATGCCGCGGCCGCTGAGGCTGCGAAAACCGTGGAGCGGCACGCCGCGCTCGTTGTGCAAAACTGTATGCGGATAGTCTTCCATGAGCGGCACATCCCAGGCCACGCGCTGCCCGAAATCCTTGTCGTGATGACCGCGGACGGAGCAGTCCGAGGCATAGATGACTTTGAAACTTCCGGGCCGCATGCGCTGCAATTCCTGATAGACAGGAGCCTTGTACTGCACGGGATGAGAGTCAAAGATGAACAGCATGGGTCAGCCGACTGTGCTGGCGGCTATTGCGGGTCGCCGGAATGCAGCCGCTCCGCATAGATGCTGCGTCCGCGGAGCTTCGCGGACGGAGGAATCAAGGTCCGTCCGGGAGTCCCCGAAGCGGCATCGGTCGGCTGGGTTTCCACGCATTTCCACCAAAGCACGAGTGAACTGCCGACCCCGAGCCACCACCAGATGGCTACGGGCGGGTGAATCCCCAGGGTGCCCGTGAACCCGATTACGATGACGTAGCCCAGGCAAAAGGCGCTGGAGATCGCGAGTTCGTCTTTAACTCCGCTGAAAAATCGCCGGGCGGTCTGATAGATGATGAAGTAACGAAAGCCATACCAGACGGCCATGAGGTAAAAGCCGCCCTCAAAGAGCGTGGTGGCGAAATCCGTTTCCGTCCAAGCGCCGCCACTCCGCCAGTTCGCGGCGTAGCTGCTGAAGGTTTCCGAGCCATTACTCATGACGCCGAGGCCGTAACCCAGAAAGCTCGCCGGCGCGCCGGTGACATTGGCCCAGTCGAACATCGAGGCCATGGTGCGCTCCCGCACCTCGCTGCTGAGGCCGATCAGTTGTCCCTCCTCGCGGGCGCGATAGGCGATGAACGCCGAAGGGAAAATGTGCTTCATGCCGATGAAGGCCAGGTAAAGGCCGGCGAGGAGCGTGGCCATGCGCAGCGCCACCCTGGATTGCAGCTTGGTCATGGCGAGCCCGCCCGCGAGGACCACAATCGCGACATTTCCGACCACCGCCGAGCGCGACCCTGTGATGTAACTCCCGAGCACGAGGAGCGGAAGTAGAGACAGGCAGGTGATTTTCCAAATTCGCGGAAGGTTCCGAAGGTGACTTAGCGTGATAGCAGTGATGAAGATTTGCGCGTTGAGAAACATGCCATACTGGGCGACAAAGGGGAAAGTGGAGGAAACGCGCAGTTTGTCGCCCGCGCTGAATGTTTCCAGGCTGGTGCCGCCGACGGAGAGGTTCAGCCAATGATCGGGGGAGAGGCCGGATTGAAGGAGCGCAACCACCGAAGTGGGAAGGACGAGCAGTGCGATCCAGCGGAAGAAACGCAGGATTTCTTCGCGGGTGGCGTTTTCAAAGGCGAGGAAGACGGCCAGGCCGACTACGGGAAAGAGGAGGTATTGCTTTGCTCCGAAGAGCGCGAGAATGGGATCATGGATCGCGGTGGCGATGATCACCGGGA
>JANXSB010000323.1 GCA_025352865.1 Chthoniobacter sp.
GAGGCGCGGCTCGCGGAGGAAATCTGCCCCGTCTTTCTCAATGGCCACGCCATCGCCAAAGACAACGGCCCGCGCAGCGACCAGTCGATGTCAGTGCTCGGCGGGCTGCGGCCGATCTTTGAGAAATACGGCAGCGTCACCGCGGGCAATTCCTCGCAAATCACCGATGGCGCAGTCGCGCTCCTCGTGATGACCGAAGAGCGCGCGAAGGAGTTGGGATTCACACCGATCGGCGCGCTCACCGGCTATGCCTACACCGGCTGCGATCCTGCGCGCATGGGCCTCGGGCCGGTTTCCGCCATCGAGAAAGCGACCCAACTCGCCGGTTTGAAAATGGAAGACGCCGATCTCGTCGAGATCAACGAAGCCTTCGCCGCGCAAGTCCTCGCCGTCCTCGCCCGCGTCCCGGTGCCCGAGGAAAAACTGAACGTCAACGGCGGCTCCATCGCCCTCGGCCATCCCGTCGGCGCGACCGGCGCGCGGCTCATTCTCACCAGCCTCAAGGAACTCACGCGCCGCAAAAAGAAACGCGCCCTCGTCTCGCTCTGCGTCGGCGGCGGACAAGGCGGCGCGATCTGGTTGGAAAGGATTTAAGCCATGCCAAACCTCCGCACCCAAACCCTCGACGAAGGCATCTGCGTCCTCACATTCGACCGCCCGGATTCCTCGGCAAACATCTTCGACTCCGCGACGCTCGCGGAACTCGACGCCGAGATCGACCGCCTCGCGAAACCCGAAACGCAGGCGAAGGGCCTCATCCTCACCAGCGCGAAGGCGACCATCTTCGTCGCCGGCGCCGACCTGCGCGGCGTGCAGACGATGAGCGCCGAACAGATGAGCGCCTTCATGACGCTCGGCCAAAACGTCTTCAGCAAAATCGCCGCGCTGCCTTTCCCCACCGTCGCCGCCGTGCATGGCGCAGCCGTCGGCGGCGGCTACGAGGTCTGCCTCGCGTGCGACTGGCGCGTGGCCTCGCCCGACCCGAGCACCAAGATCGGCCTGCCCGAAACCAAGCTCGGCCTCATCCCCGCGTGGGGCGGCTGCACGCGCCTGCCACGCCTACTGAGCGTGCCAAAGGCGCTCGACATCATCCTCGGCGGCATGACGCCCTCCGCGCAGCACGCGCTCAAGCTCGGCCTCGTCGATGAACTCGCGCCGCGCGAGCACCTCATCAGCGCCGCGCTCGCATGGCTGAAACAGGGCAAGCACCCGCGCACCTTCGCGCATTCGCCGACGGTGAACGCTGTGGTCGATGCCTTCATCGCGCCGCAAGCCCGTCACGCCGTCATGGCGAAAACGCACGGCCATTATCCCGCCGTGCCAAAGGCGCTCGAAGTCGTGCTCAAAGGTTCGGCGTCGTCCGACGAAGCCGCCTCGCTCCAGCGCGAGCGCGAGGCCATCACCGAACTCATCGCCCTCGATTCCACGAAGAATCTCCTCCGCCTTTTCTTCCTCCAGGAGCGCGCAAAAAAGCTGGCCTTTGCGGCGCAGCCGCAAGGTAGGGACGGCACTCCGCTGCCGTCCGCGGGCGAGCGCAGCGAGGCGGCCCACGCTGCGGAAGGTGCACCATCACCCGCCGCCTCGCTGCGCTCGCCCCGGACGGCACGGAGTGCCGTCCCTACCTGCGCCGTCATTGGCGCGGGCGTGATGGGCTCGGGCATCGCGCAGTGGATCAGCTCGCGCGGCGGGCGCGTGATCCTGCGCGATGTCGATGCCGCGCGCGTCGCCGCCGGGATGGGCAACATCGCGGGGCTTTACGCCGCGGGCCTGCGCAACCGCGCCTTCACCGAGCGCGAGGCGCGCGATGGGCGCGACCGCGTTTCCCCCGCCCCGGCCGAAGTGCCGATGCGCCAGGTGGACATCGTCATCGAGGCCGCGGTGGAAAAACTGGACGTGAAGAAAACGATCTTCCGGCGGCTCGACGAACTCGTCGGCGACGACGCCATCCTCGCCACAAACACGTCCGCGCTTTCCATCACCACGCTCGCCGCCGCGACGCGCCACCCGCGCCGCGTCATCGGCCTCCACTTTTTCAATCCGGTCCACAAGATGCAGCTCGTTGAGGTCATCACCGGACATGAAACCGCGCCGGAGATCACGCAGCGCGCGGTGCGGTTCGCACAGCAGATCGGCAAGCTGCCGGTCGTGGTGAAGGACAGCCCAGGCTTCCTCGTGAACCGGATTCTGATTCCCTACATGGTCGAGGCGGGCGCGCTGTTTTGGGGCGGCGCGAGCGTCCGCGACATCGACGCCACGATGCGCGATTTCGGCATGCCGATGGGGCCGCTGCGGCTGATCGACGAAGTGGGTGCGGACGTCGCGCTCGATGTCGCCGCCACGCTCGCCGCCGCGTTTCCCAATCGCCTCCACGTCCCCGACGTGCTGCCCGCGATGGTCAGCGCCGAACTGCTCGGACGCAAGGTGGGCAAAGGCTTTTACCGCTACGGGAAAAAGGGCGAAGCCAAACCCAACAAGGACGCCGCGACGCTGCGTCCGCCGCGTCTGCCGAATCCGCCAGCGCGCGACGAACTTGAAAAACGCATGGTGCTGCTCATGGTCAACGAGGCCGCGCGCTGCTTGGAGGAAGGCATCGTTGAGACACCGGGCGACATTGATTTTGCAATGGTCATGGGCACCGGATTCGCGCCGTTCCGCGGCGGGCCGCTGCGGTATTCGGACAGCGAGGGGACGGCAAAAATCGTGGGTGAACTTTCGCGGCTGGCTGATGTGGCCGGGCCGCATTACGCGCCGTGCGCGCGGCTGCGCGACATGGCGAAAGCCGGGAAGTGCTTTTATGAAACCTGACCTCATTCCGAGCGACGAACAGGCGAGCGTCATCGACACGTCGAAGATGTCACCGGAGCAGCGCGCGGCACTGGAACTT
>JANXSB010000345.1 GCA_025352865.1 Chthoniobacter sp.
GGAGCTTGTCCTCCGGCAGGTGGAGGTGGAATTCCTGCCAGTCGCGCGCGCGTTCGAGGGGGGCGCGGTCGGCGGGGATTTCGCGGAGATATTCGATGAAGCCTGTTGGTTTTCCCATTGGTGGTTCGGTCTAAAACTTTCGTCTATCCTCCTCCGACACGCGCCACGTCGCGGGCGTTGGCTTCAAAGGCGGCGTTGAGGGCGGCGTCGCCACTGAGGCCGTCGGCCTGGGCTTTGGCGAGGGCTTGCAAGACGCGCTTGTAATCCTTGGGCATCACCTTGACGAACTTCGGCGCCATCGAGTCCCAAAGCGCGAGGACTTTGAAAGCCTTCTGGCTCTTGGTGTAATCGGCGTGGCGCTTGATGAGCTGGCGCACTTCCTCGGTTTCGGCGGGCTCCATTTTTTCTAGCGCGACCATTTGCAGGTTGCAGCGCGTGGCGAAGTCGCCGGCTTCATCGAGGATGTAGGCGGTGCCACCGCTCATGCCGGCGGCGAAGTTGCGCCCGGTCGGGCCGAGGACGACGACGCGGCCACCGGTCATGTATTCGCAGCCGTGGTCGCCCACGGCTTCGACGACAGTATCGACGCCGGAATTCCGCACGGCGAAACGCTCGCCGGCCATGCCGCGGATGAAGACTTCGCCGGAGGTCGCGCCGTAGAGCGCGACGTTGCCGATGATGATGTTGTCCTCCGCGGCAAATGTGGACGCCGCATGCGGGTAGATGATGATCCGTCCACCGCTCAGGCCCTTGCCGACGTAATCGTTGGCGTCGCCTTCGAGTTCGATGGTCACGCCCTTCGGGACGAAAGCGCCGAGGCTCTGGCCGGCGCTGCCTTCAAATTGCAGATGCACGGTGCCATCGGGCAGGCCCTGCGGATGGCGCTTGGTGATTTCGTTGCCGAGGATGGTGCCGACGACGCGGTTGGTGTTTTTGATCTTCAGTTTGCCGGTGACTTTTTCGCCGCGCTCGATGGCGGGTTGGCAAAGGGCGAGCAGGTCGGTGAGGTCGAGCGATTTTTCCAAACCGTGATCCTGTTTTTCCGTGCAGTAACGACCGACTTCGGGGCCGGCAGCGGGGGAGTAGAGCAGCTTCGAGAGGTCGATGCCCTTTGCTTTCCAGTGCTCGACGGCGTGCTTCGGTTCGAGCGCGTCGGTGCGGCCGACCATTTCGTTGAGCGTGCGGAAACCAAGCTGGGCCATGATCTCGCGGACTTCCTGCGCGATGAACTTCATGAAGTTGACCGTGTGCTCGGGATCGCCGGTGAAGTTTTTGCGGAGCACCGGATCCTGCGTGGCGACGCCGACAGGGCAGGTGTTGAGATGGCAGACGCGCATCATGATGCAGCCGAGGGTGACGAGCGGCGCGGTGGCAAAGCCGAACTCCTCGGCCCCGAGCAGCGCGGCGATGACGACATCGCGGCCCGTCTTGAGCTGGCCGTCGGTTTCCACCGCGATGCGCGAGCGGAGGTTGTTCAGCACGAGCGTCTGGTGCGTCTCGGCTAGGCCGAGTTCCCACGGCAGGCCGGCGTGTTTGATCGAGGTCTGCGGCGAGGCGCCGGTGCCGCCGTCGAAGCCGGCGATGAGTACCACGTCGGCGTGCGCTTTCGCCACGCCCGCGGCAATGGTGCCGACGCCGACTTCGCTCACGAGCTTCACGCTGATGCGCGCGGCGCGGTTCGCGTTTTTCAAATCGTGGATCAGCTCGGCGAGATCCTCGATGGAGTAGATGTCGTGGTGCGGCGGCGGCGAGATGAGGCCGACGCCCGGTGTCGAGTGGCGCACTTTCGCAATCCACGGATACACCTTTGCGCCGGGAAGCTGACCGCCTTCGCCGGGCTTCGCGCCTTGCGCCATCTTGATCTGCAACTCGTTCGCTTTGGTGAGGTAAAGGCTGGTCACGCCGAACCGGCCCGATGCGACCTGCTTGATCGCGCTGTTTTTTGAGTCGCCGTTTTCGTTGGTCCAAGTGTAGCGCGCGGGGTCTTCGCCGCCCTCGCCGGTGTTCGATTTTCCGCCGACGCGGTTCATCGCGATGGCGAGCGCCTCGTGCGCTTCGCTCGAAATCGAGCCGTAGCTCATCGCGCCGGTTTTGAAGCGCTGCAAAATCGCCTCGACCGAATCGA
>JANXSB010000354.1 GCA_025352865.1 Chthoniobacter sp.
GATCCGGGGATCAAGCCAGCAGCTTCGCCAAATGCCGGGCGAGTTGCGCGCCGAGACCCCGCACCTTGGCCGCCTGCTTTTCATTCACCAGCGCACCGCCTTCGCCGAAAGCCTCGTGCGCCTTGCTCACCGCGACCTGATCGGGCAGCACGGTTACGCCGATGTTCCCGAGGATCGAACGCACCTGCACCAGCCCGCGCAAGCCGCCGAGCGCGCCCGGCGAGGCCGCGCAGAGGATGGCCGTCTTGCCGGTGAACGCGACCAGCGCCGGCTCGTCGTCGCTCTCCGCGCGCGATACCCAGTCGATGGCGTTCTTCAGCGCGCCGCTGATGCTGCTGTTGTATTCCGGCGCAGCGATGAGCAGGCCGTGATGCTCGCGAAAGAGCTGCTTCAGCTTCTTCGCCGCCTCGGCCAAGCCCTCCGCTGTTTCAAAATCCTGATCGAAAACCGGCAGCGGAAAATCGCGCAACGCAATCAGCGTCACGTCCGCGCCGGCCTCCCGTGCGCCCTTCGCGGCGATCGCTGCGAGTTTCTGGTTGAACGAATCGCGGCGCAGGCTGCCGCCGAAAGCGAGGATGCGTGGTGTGGTCATGGGCGAGTAAGCACCTGCCCCAGCCGCTGCGGTCAAGCATCCTCCGTGCTTTTTGATCGTCTTCCGCCAGATCCCGCGCATTCTTTTCCGCATGAAAATCGCCACCATTATCGTTCGCGTTCTGCTCGGCCTCATGTTCGTCGTCTTCGGCTCCAATGGCTTCCTCCACTTCATCCCGACGCCGCCGATGCACGGTCCCTCCGGCGACTTCATTGGCGCGATGGCGGGCAGCGGCTACCTCCAGGTCGTCGCGGCTCTCCAAGTCATCGGCGGAGCGCTCCTCCTCCTCGGGCGCTACATCCCGCTCGGCCTCACGCTGCTCGGCCCGGTCATCGTGAACATCGTTCTTTTCCACGTCTTCCTGGATCGCAACGGCCTTCCGATGGCCCTCCTCGTCGCCGCGCTCGCGCTCTTCCTCCTCTGGCGTCATCGCACGAATTTCGCCGGCCTCGTGCAGGCGTGATCGGGGTGTTTCGTTCACGGAAACACTCATCGCGCATTTCCCGGTCTGACTTCGTCTCAGGCGGCAGCTTCCACCCGGACTTCATTTCGCTGCGTCGGCGAGTTTGTTGAGGGCGGCGAGGGCGTCGTCGCCGGGGATTCTTTGCGGGAGCAGGGCGAAGAGCGAGGGCTGCCACGGATCGAGGTGCACGGCGATGCTGTCGGACTGGCCGAGATATTTTCCCGAGCGCAGGTCGTAGATGTGCGCGGGCGCGGGGAGTTTGGCTGCAAAATCCACCGGCTTTTCGAGCGCCTCGTTGCCGCCCTTCTGCTTCAAGTCCTCGCTCATCTGCCAGACGATGTTTCGCTCGAAAGCGAGCAGGCGCGCGGCGCCAAGACGATAGCGGAAGACTGCCGTGCGCGGCGGAATTCCGTCGGTGGTCTTCAATGCGATCTTGCGCGTGGCGATAGGAAACTCGCGGGCAAAGAATTCATCGAGAGGTGTCATCTTCGAGCCTTCGCCGACAGACAGCCGCGCGGATAAATACGCGCTGATATCCGCCTTCATCGTGACATTCAGCTGCGGGAATTCGCGATGAAATGCGGAGACGCTTTCAAGCATTGCCGGCATTGGCAGGGACAGCATCGAGAGAGGGTCATAGCGTCCTTCCTGGTTCAAAACTTGTTCCTCAATTTTTGGCGAAAGATCTGTGCGCCGCAGTTTGCCATGAACATCGAAAACACCGAGCGGGGCATCATAGAGGATTCGCCGTGGAATGGGTTGGACTGTTCGAGGGGCGCAGAATTCGGCGAGCGCAATGCGCTCTGCCGCAGAAAGCGCGAGTGATTGCGGGAGGATCAGGGTGTTGATGCCGCGCTTTTCGAGTTCGCCGGTTTCAAACTCCTGCGAGGACACAAAGACCGGCGAAAGGCCGAGATCGGTCAGTGCCGTGAACCACGCGTTGCGCACTCGCAGCATCCGATTGTGGCTCGCCTCGTAGCTCGAAAAACGGCGCAGCCACGTTGAGCCGTCTTCGCAGGATTCGAGCAGCCAATCGACCTGGATGCTGGCCTGCGAATAGTGGATGGCGATGGGGTCGTATTCGCGCTCGGCCCGCATGAACAGATGCGCGAGCGGCGATTGCATTTCCTGTAAAACGGGCGAGAGCGCAGCGGCGCGCGGGGTGAGGGTGTAGTCATCGCTTTTCCAGTCGATGCAATCCTCGCTCCACCAGACGATGCAGCCGCGGTCGCCTTCGAGGAGGAGGTGCCAGAGGCGGCGGCGGGCGGCGTTGGCGTCCTGTTCGCCGACGGTGGTGAGGATGGGTTTTCCGGGCATGAAGGAGCCCCAGATTTCGCGGGCGTTGCCGATGTCGTAGGGCTCAACCCAGTCGAGCACCTGCGAAAGTTTCCACAAATCGTAGCCGCCAAATGCGGACGGCGCCTGCGTACCTTCGATGCCGGTGGGGGTGCGCGGATCAAGCTCCCGCGCGGCTCCGCGGAGGTCGCCGAGCGTGGCAGCGAGCGAGGAATCCATGTAGCTGCGATGATCGCACCACGGCGCGAGATTCCAGGCGGTCGGTTTTTTGCGCGCCTCGGCGGGGTCAAATTTCAGCGCCTGCACGGCCTGCCAGTCGGGCTGGCCGCGCGGGCTTGCGTCGCCGCTGGCCATGCGGTTTTTGATCTGGTCGGTGGTGAAAGGTTTCACGTCGTCCCACGCGGCGAAGGTGGTTTCCCATTCGGCGTTGAGCGCGGCGAGGTCGCGGTACTGCGCTTTCAGCCACACGCGGAAACCGGCGAGCGCGGCGGGGGAGAAGTCGTAGTCGAAAGGGTTCGCCGACATCGTGGTCGAGAGTTCGTCGCGGATGTCGTAGGCGAGCGGCTGGTGCGGCGCGTTGAGCTTCACGAGGCGCTGCATTTCGCCGCGAGCCCATGCGCGCCACTGCGGGTCGTCGAGGCTGTATTCGCGGACGAGCCCAGCTTCGTCGCGCGGCGTCTTCCATGCCGTCACCATTTTGTCCCAATCGCTGACGCGCGAGTTCCATTTCAGGCACAGTCCTTTGTTGACTATGTTCTCGACGT
>JANXSB010000359.1 GCA_025352865.1 Chthoniobacter sp.
GGCGCAGGGCAAGAAGCTGCCGCGCCTGCAACTGCTGACCATCGAAGGGCTGATGACCGGCGCGCAGCGCGCCGAGCACCCGGACGCGGCCCCGGCGAACTTCAAGCAGGCGAAGAAGGAAGCGAAGGGCGAGCAGGCGGAGTTGCTGTAAGGCGGGTGGGTGGGCAAAGCTGGTCAAAAAGCGCCACTTGTGGCCTACTCCAGAGTAAACCCCACTTGAAAAATGAAAATTCAAGCCTGAACTGCCACGGTTCAAGCCTGCGGGGCGACGGGACAAGTCTGAACTGCGGCAGTTCCAGTCTGAATCGGGGCGGTGCAGGTCTGCATCGCGGCACTGCAAGGGTGAACTGCGGACGCGCAAAGCGAAAGGCTGGCGGTTCGCGGCCTGCTCGGCACGCGCCTCTCCGGCGGCCAGCAGCAGCGCCTCACCCTCGCTCGTGCGCTCTCGCTTTCGCCCAGCCGGGCGGATTTTTTTTCCCGCTGGAAACGCGGCAGTGCGTGCGGCAGTCTGCGCGCCATCCACTCCCATGAAACTCCGCCACTTCCTCCCGCTCCTTCTCGCCCTCGCTTTCACCACGCCCGTCCGCGCGGATGATTATGAGGCGCGCACTTTCACCGCCGCCGATGGCGCGACTCTCGGCTACCGGCTGCTCGCGCCGAAGATGGTCGAGGCGGGAAAAAAATATCCGCTCGTGCTTTTCCTTCACGGCGCGGGCGAGCGCGGGACGGACAATGCGGCGCAGCTCAAACACGGTGCGCCGCTTTTCGCGAAGCCGGAGGTGCGGGAAAAATTTCCGTGCTACGTGCTCGCGCCGCAGTGCCCGCCGGAGAAGACGTGGAGCGCGGTGAAAGGCTGGACGGGACCGAACACGTACGAGGAGCAGCCGACCGAGCCGATGAAGCTCGCGCTCGGCGCGCTCGATGCGGTGCTCAAGGAATTCCCCGTGGATACCGACCGGCTCTACGTGACGGGGCTTTCGATGGGCGGCTACGGGACGTGGGATTTGCTGACGCGCGCGCCTGGGCGCTGGGCGGCGGCGGCGCCCGTCTGCGGTGGCGGCGATGCGGCGCGAATCGCGGTGGCGAAAGCGGTGCCGGTCTGGGCGTTTCACGGGGTGCTCGATCCGACTGTGCCGGTGGTGCGGACGCGCGAGATGATCGCGGCTTTGGAAAAGGCCGGGGCGAAGCCGATGTTCAGCGAGTATCCGTACACGCAGCATGATTCGTGGTCGAACGCGTATGGCGAACCGGAGCTGCTGGCGTGGATGTTCGCGCAAAAGCGTGGGCAGGCGGTGGTGACGTTTGCGACCGTCGCGGGGCCGCTGGCGCAGCCGCCGTCGAACCTGTGCCCCGGCGAAGGGCCGATGCAGAGCGGACTGTGGTTCCGCGGATTGTGGAAAGGGCACCGTGAAAAATGGGCGAAGGATGCGGCTGCGGATCAAGGCGCGGTGGTCTTCTTCGGCGATTCGATCACGGACGGCTGGGGCACGCTGGCGCAGGATTTTCCAAAGCTGAAGGTCGCGAACCGCGGCATCGGCGGCGACACCACGCGCGGCCTGCGCGAGCGGTTGAAAGGCGATGTGCTGGACGTGCATCCGCGCGCCGTGTCGATCCTCATCGGCACGAACGATCTCGATCAGGGCGGCGAGCCGGAGGTGGTGGTGACCAATTTGAAAGCGATCGTGGCGGAGCTGCACAAGGCCAACGCGGCGATGCCGATCGTCATCAACAAGATCATGCCGCGCGGAGCGAAGGCGGGATTTTTCCCCGACAAGATCAAGGTGCTGAACGGGCTCTACGAGGGGGCGTTTAAGAACGATCCGAAGGTGGTGTTTTGCGATACGTGGACGCTTTTCGACGACGGCACAGGCACCTGCAAAAAGGACGAGTTTCCCGACATGCTGCACCCGAATGCGACGGGCTACGCAAAGTGGACCACCGAGCTGACGCCGATCTTCGACAAGCTCGGGCTGGCGAAGTAAGGCGCGCTGCGTAGCTTTGGCGCGCATGAAACGCGTCTTCGGAATCGAAACGGAATACGGGATCACGGTCGATGGACTGGAGGGGCTGGATGTTTGTGGAGTCTGGAGCTTCGGGCGGGGCGGGGCCAAAAAATCGCGTTGAATTGCTGGCGGGGTTGCAAGTCAGTCGCCAAGGTCTATCGCCTCCGCTGCCGCTCCGCCTTTCCCTCTCCCTATGAAAACCCTGCTGCCCCTCCTCGCACTGACCGTTTCGCTTTGCGCCCCGCGCTCTTTCGCCGCGGATGCTCCGGCGAATGAAAACAAAGCGACGCCGCCGGCGCGGATCAAGGTGGCGAAAGGCTTTGCGGTCGAGCTGCTCTACTCGGTGCCGGCGGCGGAGCAGGGGTCGTGGGTGTCGCTGTGCACGGATGACACGGGGCGCATTTACGCGGGGGATCAGTACGGCGCGATCTACCGTTTCCCCGCGCCCGCGGCCGGGCAGCCGCTCGATCCGGCGACGATTGTGAAAGTGCCCGCGCCGATTAAAGCGGCGGACGGGATGCTGTGGGCTTTCGGCGCGCTGTGGGTGGGGGTGAATGATTATGAGAATGCGGAGAATTGCGGGCTGTATCGCGTCACGTCGTCGAAGGGCGACGACGTGCTCGACAAGGTGGAGAAAATCCGCGGCATGGAGGCGCGCGGGGATCATGGGGTGCATGCTGTGGTGCTCGCGCCGGATGGGAAGTCGATCTTTCTCGTCTGCGGAAATGGGGCGAAGGCGACGGACGTGAATACGTCGAGCGTGCCGCGGGTGTGGGGCGAGGATCATCTGCTGCCGCGGATGCCGGACGGGCGCGGCTTCATGCGCGATGTGCTGGGGCCGGGCGGGACGATCTACCGCATTTCACCCGACGGGCAGGTGTGGGACCGCTATGCGACGGGCTTTCGCAATATCTATGACGCGGCCTTCAACCGCGACGGCGAGCTTTTCACCTACGACGCGGACATGGAATACGACTTCAACACGCCGTGGTACCGGCCTACGCGCGTATGCCATGTGGTGAGCGGCGCGGAGTACGGCTGGCGCAACGGCGCGGGCAAACGGCCCGAGTGGTATCCCGACAATCTGCCGCCGGTGATCAACATCGGGCCGGGCTCGCCGACGGGCGTGACCTTCGGCTACGGCGCGAAATTTCCGGCGAAGTGGCAGGAGGCGATGTTTTGCTGCGACTGGAGTTGGGGGAAAATGTACGCGCTCACGCTGAAGCCGCAGGGCAGCAGCTACACGGCGACGAAGGAGGAGTTTCTTTCGGGCACGCCGCTGCCGCTGACGGACGCGATCATCCACCCGCAGGATGGCGCGATGTATTTCGCCATCGGCGGGCGGAAGGTGCAGAGCGGATTGTATCGGGTGACGTACACGGGGAGCGAAAGCACAGAGCCGGCCCGTCCCAAACTCCGGGAGTCGGTTAACATTCGTCACAACCTTGAGCTAAGGCATCTTGATCCGGCGGGAAAATGGGTCGAGCCGTGGTCGTATTTAGGACACCCGGAGCGCTTTGTCCGCTGGGCAGCACGCACGGCAGTCGAGCATGTCCCGCTGAAAGATTGGGCGGAAAAGGCGCTCGGGGAAAAGAATCTGGCGATCCAAGTCGAGGCGCTGCTCGGGTTGGCACGCGCATCTGGCATCGATCCGCAACATCGCAAGGCGGATGATCCGCCGGTGGATTTGGCGATGAAGGCGAAGCTGCTCGAGGCGCTCGGCAAGCTTGATTGGGAGAAGCTGAATGAGGATCAGCGGCGCACGCTCGTCCGCACCGTGGAGATCGTGTGCGTGCGCTTCGGCACGCCGGACGACGCGCAGACGCAGCGGCTCATCGCGCAGCTCGAACCGCACTTTCCCGCGCCGACACGCGAGCTGAACTGGCTGCTCTGCGAGACGCTCGCTTTTCTCCAGGCTCCGACGACGGCGGAAAAGGCGATGGCGCTCATCGAGCGTGCGCCGACGCAGGAGGAGCAGATGGAATACGCGCGCGACATCCGCTTTCTCAAAGCCGGATGGACGACGGAGCTGCACACGCGCTACTTCGCGTGGTTTGAGAAAGCGGCGAGCTACCGCGGCGGCGCGAGTTTTGAGAAGTTCATCGAGTTCATCCGCAACGACGCGGTGGCCAGCGTGAGTGACGCCGAGCGGCCCGCGCTCGCGGAGATCATCGCGAAAAAGCCCGAGCGCAAAACCGCGCTCGAAGCCGCCGCCAGCG
>JANXSB010000365.1 GCA_025352865.1 Chthoniobacter sp.
GCGCGGCGGCCCGGAAGATCCGCGCACCCACTTCGTCGAGAACATCGGGCAGGTGCTCAAATGGCGCGCGGAGCACGCGCCGGCAAAAGAGGTGTGGCTCACCGAATTCGGCTGGGACGCCACGACCAAACCCGCGCCCACGACCGGCGACTTCGCCAAATGGGTCGGCTCCACCGAGCGCGAGCAGGCCATGTGGACCGTCCGCGGCTACCTGGTGCTCTGCGCCGCCGGGCTCGACCGCGCCTACCTCTACTTCTTCAACGACGACGACACCCCGCACCTCCACGGCTCCTCCGGCCTCACCCGCAACTTCGTCCCCAAGCCCGCCTTCCACGCCGTCGCCCACCTGCAAAAAACCCTCGGCGACTACCGCCTCACCAAAGTCCTCCGCGAAGACGCCGCGCAGGGCTACGTCTATGAATTCACCAAAGGCGGTGACCCGAAACAGCGCATCCTCGCCGTCTGGAAACCCGCCGGCCCCGCAGTGAAAACCACGCTGCCCATCGGCGCAGCGAAAGTTCTCCGCGCCGAGCGCACCCCGCTGGTCGCGGGTGAAGTGGGGCGCGTGGAAGTGCCGGTCACGCCCGGCGGCATCGAAGTAGAAGCGGGGGAGTTGCCGGTGTTTGTGTGGGTGGAAGGCTGAGGCCGTGTCCGCCAGCCCGCCCCACAACGAACCACGCTGCCGCCGCTGCCGCGGTAGGGCTCGGAGGGCGTGGCGCTGTCAGCAAATATCGCCGGACTCGAACGGCTGTGGGCCCGCATTTTGCTAAATCATTCCTGATATGCGCTTTCTAAGAAAACTTGTGATGAAGCTCGCCAAGCTGGTGGTCATGGTGGCGTTGATGGGAGCCGCGCTGAAGTATGGCCGGCCGTACATCATGAAGGCAGCGGGGATGCCGGAAGCGGAGACACCGCAGTTTTCGTCCGATGAGACGGACTTGATGGCGACGGTCTTCCAAAGTGCGTTCCGTCTTTTCTCGGGGACTGCGAAGCGCAGTGAGCTGGCGAGTGACCTGAGCGACAAGCTTTACGCCGGACGGTCGGACTCCGGCAGCCTGTCGGAGCTCGGCATCGAATACGTGAAACCTGGGGAGGGTCCTTCCGCTCCCGAGGCAGGGGCAGGCGTTGCGAATGCGCTGCCGGGCGGAAAAATGCCGGATTCGCCGCTGCGAGCGAAGCTGCTCGCGAAAGAGCGGGCGCGCGCGGGAGAGTCGCCCGCGAAGCCGGGTGCCAAGGCGGGCGAGCTGCCCGCGAAACAGGGCGCGGCGGCGGGCAAGTCGCCTGCGGAGAGCCTCCCGGTCAATGTCCGCACAGACCTCCTCGGCCGGTTCGGCATGCGGGCGAAGAGCTACGCCGTGGAGCTGTCCCTCATTCCGGTCGTGTTCCTCGGGATGGTCCTGGTGCATCGCATCAGACAGCGGCGTTCACGAGCGGATGACTTTGTGCCGGCGGCTTTGGCGATACAGGCTCCGACGGACACCGAGCCGTTTGACATGAAGCACGCGGTGCATGCGCTCGGGACGGAAGATTTCGAGTTGCTGGTGGCGCTGATTTATCAGCGTCAGGGCTATCGCGTCTCGATGCCTGCCGCATTGAGCGGCGGACGCGGCGGCGATTTCACGCTCGCGCGCAAGTCGGAGAAAGTGCTCGTGCAATGCAAAAAACTGAGCGCGGAGCACAAGGTGCCCGTGGAAAGAGTGCGCGAACTGGTTGAGGCAGTGACCGCCGCAGGCGCGACGCGCGGCATGTATGTCGCCTCGTGCGGCTTCACGTGGGACGCGCGCAATTTCGCCAAGTCGAAAGGGATAACCTTGATCAACGCGCGAACGCTCGACGAATTGCTCACCGTGGCGCGTGAGAAGCCGGATGAGGATCTGCTCGCGGTGTCGCAATGGGTGCCGAAGCTGATGAGCAAAGTGCAGATGACGCCGCCGCATTGCCCGGCATGCGAGGCGACGATGGATCAGGTCAACGCGAGTAACAGCTCCGTATGGGTATGCAGCCAGCGGCCCGAATGCCGCGGACGACGCAGCGGGCGCAAACACCAAAAACCAGTCCCAGCCGCGGCGCGAAATACGGAAATGCCCGCGGACGGAGTCAGCGCTTGAAAATCATGCCAGCCGCACGGGCTGGCCGGTGCTTTCGAGGACGGCGCGCCACAGCTCGCTCTGCGGATCGACTTTGCGCCGGCCTTGCGTGGCGAGCGGGATGGGGATGTGGACGAAGGCCCCGTGCCAGCGCCCCGTGAGCACGCCGGTCTTTCCCGCCATCGCGGCGTGGACGGCGTGTTGCGCGAGCTGGGAGCAGTAGAAGTTGTCGGCGGCATTCGCGGGCACGCTGCGGATCATGTAACTCGGGTCGATGTACTTCAGGTTGCACTCGATTTTGCGTTCTTTGAAAAACGCGTTGATCCGCTCTTTGAGGTAAAGGCCGATGTCTCCGAGCTTCTTGTTGCCGCTGGCATCGGTGGCACCTTCGGCTTTGAGCAACTCCTGCCCGGCACCCTCGGCGACGACGATGACGGCGCTCTTGTGTTTCGCCAGCCGGTAGCGGAGCGATTCGAGCAGCCCGCGCGCGCCGTCTAGCTCGAAGGGGACTTCCGGGATGAGGACGAAATCGACATTGCTCCCGGCGAGCGAGGCATAGCTGGCGATGAAGCCGGAATCGCGACCCATGAGCTTCACCACACCCACGCCATTGACCGAGCCGAGCGACTCGGTGTGCGCGCATTTCAGCGCCTGCACGGCGACGCCAAACGCCGTCTCGAAGCCGAACGACTTGTCGAGAAACATGATGTCGTTGTCGATCGTCTTGGGGATGCCGACGATGGCTTTTTTCAAACCGCGCCGCTCGATCTCCTCGGTCAGCGCGTAGGCTCCGCGCAGCGAGCCGTCGCCGCCGACCGCGAAGAGAATGTCGCAGTCCAACTCCTCCAGGTAATCGACCATCTCGCCGACATCCTGCGGCCCGCGCGAGGTGCCGAGGATGCTCCCGCCGAAGGCGTGGATTTGCGACACGGACTCCGGGCGCAGCATCATCGGCGTGTGGCCGTACTGCGGGATCAGCCCCTCGTAGCCGTAGCGAAAGCCGTAGGTTTTCGTGACGCCGTAGCGCAG
>JANXSB010000375.1 GCA_025352865.1 Chthoniobacter sp.
GCCTCGCTGCGCTCGCCCCGGACGGCAGCGGAGTGCCGTCCCTACCGCAGCAGCGCCGCCGCTTCCTGCGGGCTGGGCAGACCCCATGCCTTCCATTTCGCCTCGTACTCGGCGCGCGGGAGCAGCGCGGAGTGCGGGTGCAGGTCGGCGCGGAGCCATTTGATGAGGCCCACGAGATTTTCTTCAGCCATCGTGGTGCAGCCAGCGGTCGGGCGCGTCGCGCCGCGGCGGATATGGAAAAAGATCGCGCTACCCGCGCCGGGTTGCGGCGGGTCGGAGTTGTGGCGGATTTCCACCAGCCAGCGGTAGGCAAAATCGCCGTGGCGCATCTTCTGTTTTTCAAACCATGCCGGCGGGTTCGCGGGATCGACGGCGACGTGCCGGTTGTAATCGGGCGAAGTCACGTCATCGACCCACGCATCGCCGGGGCCGACGGTGTGAAAGGGATACTTCGCGCCGGCGGGCAGCGCGGCGTCGTAGGTGTAGATCGTCCCGATGCGGAAGACCCCGCACGGCGCGCGGCCATCGCGCTCCCGCTTGTGCGTGCCGGGCTCGCCGGTGCCGAGAACGCCGCGGCCCCAGACGAGGCCGTTCTTGCCATAGAGCACCGGCCACGCGGGGCCGTCCGCGATCCAGCCCGCGCCTTTCCGCTCGAAAAGCTGGAGCCGCCCACCCGACGAATCCCACGTCGGTGCGATGCTCACGATGAGTTGCTTCACCCCGTCGAGTTCCCCCGCGAAAGCGCGCACGAGCAGCGCGAGCACCACGACCGCGAGTCCGAAGCCGCGCTTGCTGGCGCGGATTCTGTTTCTCATCATCGCCGTCTTGAAAAAGCTCCCGCGTTCCGTTGCCGTCATTGTCATCATCGTGGCGACGTTTTTCGTGTACTGGCCCGCGCTGCGCAACGGTTTTGTCTGGGACGACACCGCGCTCTGCTTCCGCGATCCGCTCATCCGCAGTTGGCGGCTCATCCCCGAAGGCTTCCGCCACTTCCTTTTCCTCGACGCCACGGCCTCGAATTTCTACCGCCCGCTCCAGCGCCTCACCTTCACCGCCGACTACCAGCTCTACGCCTTCGCGCGCCCGTGGGGCTGGCATCTCACGAGCATCGCCATCCACGCGGCGGCGGCGGTCGCGCTCTTTTTTTTGACGGTAAGAATCAACACCGCACTGCCTGCGAACGCTTTGTCCATCGAGGTTCGCGAGCGTGTGGCGCTCGGTGTCGCGGTGCTGTGGGCCATCCATCCCCTGCACACTTCCGCGATCACCTACATCGCCGGGCGGGCCGATCCGCTCGCGGCGCTATGCGGCTTCAGCGGGCTCGCGCTCGGACTGGTGAGTTTGGAAAACGGAAAGCGCGCTCGTCTTGCGGCGGCGGGTGCGGCGGCGTGCTTTTTGGGCGCGCTGCTCTCGAAGGAAAGCGGCATCGCCGCGCTGCTGATTTGGTTTCTGATCCTCGCGTTGCGGCGCGAATCGTGGCGCGTTTTTGGAAAATGGCTCGCGCTCACCGCGCTCGTCGTCGGCACGTATTGCGCGCTCCGTTTCTCCGCGGAAAAAACTCCACCGCCGCCGCCGCCCGTCACGCCCGCAGCCATCCGCCCGATCCTCGCCGCGCGCGCCGTGGCGGAGTACGCCGGGCTCCTCGTCGCGCCGCTGGAGCTGCACATGGAGCGCGACGTGAGCACGCATCCGCAGGACACCGTGGACGCCACCCTGCGCAACGCGCGCAAACGCGAATACCAGACGCTGCTCGGCGTGCTGCTCATCCTCGGGCTCATCGCCTGGTGGCGGCGCTCAGCGCGGCGCGATCCGCACGTCGGGCTCGCGCTCGGCGCGTTCCTCGTGGCGTATCTGCCCATCAGCAATCTCTTCTCGCTCAACGCCACCGTCGCCGAGCACTGGCTCTACGTGCCGGGCGCGTTTCTCTTTCTCGCGGTGGCGCTCACGTTGCGCGGTTTCTTTGCGGAAAACGCAGAGTCGCAGCGACGCGGAGAAAGCCTCTGCGCCGCTGCGCCGCTGCGTTTTTCAATCGCCATCCTCCTCGGGCTTTGGGCCATCTTTCTCGGCGCGCGCACTCGCGCCCGCCAGGAGGACTGGCGCGACCAGCGCACCTTCATCGAGCGCACCATCGCGGACGGCGGCGGCAGCCCGCGCATGCACATGAATCTCGCCAATGTGGAGTCCGCCGCAGGCCGTCAAGACCTCGCGCTGGCGCACTACCGCGAGGCGCTGCGCCGCGCGCCGGAGCAGCCGATGATCTGGCTCGGCTACGCCAATGTGCTGCTGCGCACGCGCGAATTCGACGGCGCACGCGAGGCTCTCGCGCATGCGGAAAAGTCGCCCCTGCTCACCGCCGAATGCCACCGCACCCGCGCCGCGCTCGATCATTTGGAAACCGGCCACGACAGCGGCAATCTGCTGCGCGCCGCGCTCGAAAGCGCGCCGCGCAATTGGCCCATCCGCAAGCAGTATGTGGAGTACCTCCTCGAACGCGGCGACGACGAGGAGGCGATGCGCGAGATGCGCGATGTCCTCGTCTTCCACGGCTTTCGCAACGAGGAATGGGTGCTGATGGGCCGCATCCTCGAATCCATCAACCGCCCCGATCTCGCCCTCAACGCCTACCGGCAGGCCGCCGACCGCGACGTGCATGATGAGGCGACCCGCGCACGCATCCGCGAACTCGCGGCGAGCATCGGCTCCGCGAAATAGAGCGCCGGAAATCCGTTGGACTTCGCCAAACGTAGGAACTACCCACACCCGCTCGCGATGCTTTCCAAACCCGACAGCGCTCTCGTCATCATCGGCCACGGTTCGACCGTGAACCCGGACTCGAGCGCGCCCACTTTCGACCACGCCGCGGCGCTGCGGGCGCGCGGGGTTTTCGGCGAGGTGCATTGCGCGTTTTGGAAAGAGGAGCCGAGCTGCCGGCAGGTCTTCCACATGATTGATGGCGACGAGATTTACGTAGTGCCGAATTTCATCAGCGAGGGCTATTTCACGAAGACCGTCATCCCGCGCGAACTCGAACTTGATGGCCCGCTCACGCGGCGCGGCGGGCGCGTCATCAAGTACTGCGAGCCCGTGGGCAATGACGCGCGCATGACCGACCTGCTGCTGCGCCG
>JANXSB010000429.1 GCA_025352865.1 Chthoniobacter sp.
CGCGCCGAAGCCCGCGTCCACGCGCTCCATCCGGAGATCAGCCGCGAGGAGGTAAAGCTCAGCGTCGGCCAGGTGCCGCGCGCCTCCATTTTCATCATGAGCACCGTCGGCGAATCCCCGCTCTACACCCAAGCCTACCTCGATGCCTGCATGGCCGAATACATCGCCGCCAAAAAGGAAATGCGTTCGCAAAAGTCCGAGAGCACCACCGTCGCCATTCAGGATGAGCTGGTCCGGCTCGAAAAGGAAATGGAGACAGACGGCGAAAAGCTCCATGAGTTTCAAAAGGAGAATAACATCGGCTTTCTCCACGAGGAGGGGAACAGCGCCGGCCTCTATCTCGCCCAGCTCAACCGCCAGCTCGCCGACCTTAAGACCGAATTCGACCTCCTCGATCTCCTCAACCTCGACCAGAATCTCGACCGCGAAAAAACCACCGCCACCTCCGGCTCCAGCCCCACAGGGACTCGCGACACCACCATCGCCAACTACGGCCCGCTCGCCGAATACCAGAGAGCCAAGCAGCAGCTCCAGGTGTTCAAGGCGGAACGCGAAGACTTCTCCCGTTACCTCCGCCCCAAACACCCCACCATCGTCGCCCTCGACGAGCAGATTACCCGCGGCGAAAAACTCATCGAAGCCTTTCGCAACCAAAGCGTCGAAACGCTGAAAACCCGCCGCGAATCCATCCGGCTGCAAATCCAAAATCTCGAAGGCGTCATCCAGCAATGGGATGCCAAGGCCCTTGACCTCAGCGGCCGGGTCGCGGACTTCGACAAGATCAAAGCCAAAGGCGAACGCACCAAAGGCCAGTACGACCGCCTCCTCGCCAACCTCCGCAGCGTCGATGTGACTAAGAACGTCGATCAGGACACCGTCTCCATCCTTGAGAAAGCCTCACCCGCCATCTCCATCAGACCTGGCGAGATCAAGATCATGTCGATCGGCTTCGGCATCGGTGCCCTGCTAGGACTCCTAATCCTCTTCATCATGGACAAGCTGGACGACCGCATCAGCTCCTTCATGGAATTCGGAGCCCATTATCCCGAGCACATCCTTGGGCAGATCCCGAGCGAAAACATGGCCGGCGACCTCGCCCTCCTCAAACACAGCGACGCCCGCCACTCCCTGCTCGAGTCCTATCGCACCCTCCGCTCATCCCTCCTCTTCCTGCCCGTCGAAGGTGCCCGCCCCAAGACCCTCCTCATCACCAGCGCCGCACCCGGCGAAGGCAAAACCACCGTCGCCTCCAACCTCGCCATCATCCTCGCCTTTTCCGGCGCGAAAGTCCTCCTCGTGGACGCCGACCTCCGCCGCGGACGGCTGCACAGCCTCTTCGGCATTTCGCCCGAGGGCGGCTTCGCCAAAGTCCTCCAGCAGCGCATCCCGTGGGCCGAGGCCATCGTTAAAACCCACATTGAGAACCTTTCCATCCTGCCACGAGGCAAGACGATCCCCCACCCAGCGGAACATTTTCTCAGCAAAGTCACCGACCAGTTTCTCCAGGACGTTTACGATCAGTTCGACTACATCCTCATCGACAGCGCCCCTGTCCTTGTCGCCGATGACACCCTCAGCCTCGCACCCAAAATCGACGGCATCCTCTTCGTCGTCCGCTTCGCCCAATCCTCCGCCCGCATGGGTCGCCGCGCCCTCGACCTGCTCAGCCACCGCCAGGTCAACGTCCTCGGCCTCGTCTGCAACGACGTCCACCTCTCCGAAGCGGAATACGGCTACGGCAGCTATTACCAGTACGCCGAGCCGCAGAAGGTGGTCGCCAAGCGCGCCTAGCATCAAGTTATCGGACCGCCGGTAACTCCATGCCGTCTGCGCCCCTCATTTCTCACCCACTCCTACCCAGCCCTAAAGACCCATCCTGCCTGCGGGTTTGCGCCACATCTCCCATCAGTTATCAAGGTCTTGCCCGCATCACCCACGGCGCATCTGACCAAGGGCGGCAGCTTGTCCCGCCAGCTTTCAATAGCATGGCACCAACTCATGGTTCTTGGAAATCCGAGGCATCCGCCAAAAGTAACTGCCGGTTCACCATTCCGTTAATTCCGTCAAATTCCGTTAATTCCGTCAAAAAAACAAAGGCGGGATATACTTTCCGCACCCGCACCAACCCCCACCCTGCATGTCCATCCCCAGCCCGGCGATAGCCCGCCGCTCCTGGTTTCCCAACCGCGAGCGGACGCGCTTCTGGCTCGGAAAGATCAGCCATTTCGGAGCCTGGCAGCTCGCCTCCCAAGGCATCCAGCTTATCACCGGCTTCCTTCTCGTCCGCTGGCTCAGCATCGAGGCCTACGCCCAGTATGGCGTCGCCCTCGGCTTCCAAAACATGCTTAACCTGCTGGTCGATCTTGGCTTCTCCAGCTCCATCATCGCCCTCGTCGGCGACCGCATCCACGACCGCGAAGTCATCGGCCGCCACATCCGCACCGCCCGCTCCTTTCGCAACACCATGCTCGTCACCATCGGACCGCTTTCCGCCATTGGCTTCTTCTGGCTCGCCCGCACCCACCACTGGCCCCTCACCGGCAGCCTCCTGCTCTTCTCCTCGATCCTCGGCTTCCTCTTCTTCCAAGGCTGGACCGCATGTTACACCCCGCCGCTCCTCATGCACCTGCAGCTCACCCGGCTTTACCGCCCCGGCGTCATCCTCAATGCCGGCAAACTCCTCGCCTGCGCCGTCCTCCACCTGCTCTCCGCCCTCGGAGCCGCCGCCGTCTGCTGGCTCAATGCCCTCGCCGCCATCGCCACAGCACTCCTTTACCGCTCCAGCGCCCGCCCTTATCTCAACGAGCCTCCCTCGCCCGACCCTGAAACCACCCGCGCCATCCGCCGATACATCGCGCCCCTTATTCCCGGCATGGTCTTCTATGCTTTCCAAGGTCAGATCCAGGTCTTCCTCATCTCCGTCTTCGGACAAAACCAATCCATCGCCGAAGTCACCGCCCTTGGCCGGCTCGGACAGTTATTCATCTTTCTCGGCTCCTTCAATGGCACCATCGTCGCCCCCTACATCGCCCGCGCCCCCATCGCCCAGCTCGCCCTGCGCTACACCCAGGCCATCAGCCTCACAGTTATACTCGCCGCCCTTCTCTGCGCAGCCGCCTTCCTCTTCCCCGCCACCTTTCTATGGCTGCTGGGACCAAAATACCACGGCCTCCGCGTCGAACTCTTTCTCAGCCTCATCGCCGCCTCCCTCGCCTTCCTCTCCAGCACCCTCTACACCTTCAACAACGCGCGCCAATGGGTCTATCATTGGACTGGCATGGCCAATATCATCGGACTCATCCTCCTGCAAACCGCCCTCATTGCGACGATGAATCTTAGCACCACGATCAACGTCATGCGCTTCTCGATAGCAACCGCGCTTTATCCCATCATCGTGTTTGTCGCCACGGCGCTCTACGGCTATCGGAAAAACCCCGCGCCCGCTTAGCCCATGGACAACTCACTCCTCGAACAGCTCAAAAATGCGGGCCGGAAGAGCGTGCATCTCGGCTATCACCTCGTTCTCGAAAAGTTCCAACGCATCTTTGAAAAGGAGAAAGGGAAGCGGCTCTTTGCCCAAAGCCACCCTCCCCTCGTCAAACTCGTGGATTTCAACAACGTCCGGTTCGGCATCTACATCCCGACCCACGGTGTCATCGAAGATCACATTCTCCAGCACGGCAACTGGTCCGGCGATTTGTTGAAACTGACCGACTACTTCATCACTCCGAATTCCACTATCATCGAAGTCGGTGCCAATATCGGCTTCGAGAGCCTTTATTACGCCAGGAAGTATCCTGCCTGTCTCATCTACTGTTACGAGCCCGGCAGTTACGCCTACGAATCTCTCCTGAGATCGAAAGCCTGCAATCACCTCGACAATCTCCGCACCTTCAAGCTCGCCGTCGGCGAACGCAGCGGAAGCCTGGAAATCGCCACCCCCACCGAATCCTCCAAAAACAAAGGCCTCGGCTCCTTGAACGCAAACCAGGACCTAGACGACTCCTACACCAAAGAGCAGATAGAGATGGTCACCTTGGACAGCCACTGCACGCCTGACCAGCGGGTTTCCGTTTTGAAGATTGATACCCAGGGTTTCGAGTGGAATGTCCTCCAGGGCGCGACCGCCCTCATCGGGAAACATCGGCCCGTGATTCTTTTCGAGCACGAAGACCAGTACCACGAAAACGCGCTCGAAGCCCGGAAGCGCATGGGCGAGTTTTTCGACCGTTGCGGATATGACCTTTACCTCCCCGCCGAAGGCATGCTCAAGAGCTTCGACTTCATGGGAAGCCCCCATCTGCACGGCGATGTCATCGCCCTGCCCCGTCACTAAAGATTCCCCGACGATGGAAAGCGCCGCTGTCTGCACTTTGTTTGAAGGCCACTATCACTACGGCCTCGGAGCCCTGGTCAACTCGCTCTACCGGCACGGCTTTCGCAGCGTCGTTTGGGCCGGTTATCGCGGCGCGATGCCACCTTGGGCCACCCCCATTTCGACAAGGGAAGGTTATCAGGAATTTTCCGTCGGCGAAGGTTGTGTCATCCGTTTCGTGCCCTTGCAACCAGATGTGCATTTCGCCAATTACAAACCGGATTTCATGCTGCGTCTCTTTCAGGAGAATTCCGCTCTCCATGGTCTTTTCTATTTTGACCCCGACATTGTTGTCAGGTGCCGCTGGTCGTTTTACGAAGAATGGATCAGTTACGGGGTGGCTATCGTTCAGGAAATCACCAATGGCGCGATGCCCTCAAACCACCCAGTCCGAATGAAATGGCTCTCATTCGCTGAATTGCTCGGCCTAAAGGTCAGCCGCGACTTGAATCAGTATTTCAACAGCGGCTTCATCGGCGTGGCCCGGAGTTTTCACTCGTGTCTTTTGCACTGGCAGGCGCTGCTCGCTGGCGTAGCCCGGCAAAACGTGAACATGCAGGGCTTTATGCCCGGTGATCGGACGAACCCATTTTACGGCATTGATCAGGATACCTTGAACCTGATGGCAATGACGACCGAGCATCCCCTGAGCACCATCGGCCCCGAAGGCATGGACTTCGTGCCCGGCGGCTTCACCATGAGCCATGCGGTCGGCACCCCGAAACCGTGGAACAAGCGCATGACCCTCTCTGCTCTCGATGGGCGCGGCCCGAACGCGGCGGACCATGCCTATTGGTCGCACACCCAGACTCCCATTCGTCTCTATCCTGAACGGGCGATGTTTTGGAAGAAGCTCGACCTGCTCTGCGGAAAGGCTGTTGGGCGTGTTATCAGCCGGACCTAAACCAATGGGGATGTCGCTTCGTCAGATTGGTTACGAGGGCCTGCTTTACTTCACAAACCGGGTGCTGGCCCGCATTCCCAGCCACCAGCTCCGTTTGTTTTTTTACCGCCGGATCATGCGCTTTGCAATCGGCAGCAAAAGTTACATTTTCATGGACGCCTGGTTTGACACCAAAGGCGGACTCACAATGGCTGACCATAGCGTCGTGAATCAAAAGTGCCGCCTCGATACCAGAGGAACCATAACTATCGGCAGCAATGTCAGCATTTCCGCGGAAGTCTGCATCCTGACCGCCGACCACGACCCCGCCAGCCCCTCCTTCGCCGGACGGCATCGCCCGGTGACGATCGGGGATTTCGTGTTTGTCGGCACACGCGCGGTCATTCTGCCCGGCGTCACCCTTGGCAAAGGCGCGGTGGTGGCCGCGGGAGCCGTTGTCACGCGGGACGTTGCGCCATTCGACATCGTCGCCGGATGTCCCGCCCGGAAAATCGGCTCGCGCAACAAGGAGCTTCTCTACGAGACAGACTATGGCCGTCTGTTTTGGTGACAGCGCTGAGTTATTATGCGCCAACCCGCCTTTAACGAAAGCTGGCCCGAGTCATGGAAGCTCTCTCATGCCTATGACTTGGAGGAAGTTTTCGGCCAGGTGCGCTACTACGGATATGTCTATGCCTACCAGCGCCGGATGCGCCAGACTCTCGATCTTGTTCAGCACATCGCCCAGCCGCCGGCGACGGTTCTCGACGTAGCGGCAGCGCAGGGCAATTTTTCCCTTCGTCTTGCGGAAATGGGTTACCGCGTCATCTGGAACGATCTTCGCGGCGACCTTGCAGACTATGTCCTGCTAAAACACGAACGCGGCGACCTCAAGTTTGCCTCTGGCAATGTTTTCGATCTCGGACTCGATGGAGCTTTCGACGTGGTGCTCATCACCGAGATCATCGAGCATGTCGCCCACCCCGATGAGTTCCTGCAAAAGATCGGACGGCTCGTCAAACCCGGCGGCCATATCGTGATGACGACGCCCAACGGCGGTTACTTTAAGAACCGGCTACCCAAGTTCTCCGACTGTCCCGACCCCAGCCAGTTCGAAGCCATGCAGTTCAAACCGAACAGCGACGGCCATATCTTTCTACTCCACGTCGATGAAATCTCGGGCCTTGCCGCGAAGGCTGGCTTGAAGGTCGAACAGATCAGGATTTACACTAATTTCCTGACCAACGGCCATGTTAAGACCGAGGCTCTGCTCAAAGTTTTTCCGCGATACTTGGTGGAAACGCTGGACACCTTGACCGCACGCCTGCCGTGGCTTTTGCGGAAAAAGCTCCACACCGGCATGGCCGTGCTTTTCAGTCGGCCCGAATAGATCCCACAACGCCCCATGCCTCCTTTGAATACCAAAACAGCCCTCATAACCGGCATCACCGGCCAGGACGGCTCCTATCTCACCGAGCTTTTGCTGGACAAAGGCTATGAGGTACATGGGCTTGTTCGCCGCACCAGCACCCTGAACCGGTCGCGCCTCAAACACTTCTATGTCGATGACAGCATCTATAACCGGCGGCTATTTCTCCACTATGCCGACCTCGATGACTCCACGACCTTGCGCCGCGTGCTTCTCAAGGTGGCTCCCGGCGAAATCTACCATCTCGCCGGGCAGAGCCATGTGGGTCTGAGTTTCGAGATTCCCGAATCGACCTGCGAGATGACCGCCGTTGGAACCCTGCGTCTCCTTGAGATCATCCGGGACATGCCCGCGCCGCCCAAGCTCTATCACGCCTCCTCCAGCGAAGTGTTTGGCCAGCCGCTCATTGCGCCGCAGGATGAGCAGACGCCCTTTGCCCCGGTCAGTCCCTACGGCTGCGCCAAGGCTTTCGCCACCCAGATGGTCGGCATCTATCGGAAGACCTACGGCCTGTTTGCCTGCAATGGGATCATGTTCAATCACGAGTCCCCGCGCCGCGGTGAGAATTTCGTGACGCGGAAAGTCTGCCATGCTGCCGCCGCCATCAAACTCGGCCTGGAAAAGGAGCTGTTACTCGGCGACCTCTCATCTCAGCGCGATTGGGGCGATGCCCGGCAATACGTGACCGGCATGTGGCTGGCGCTCCAGCACCCCACCTCCGAGGACTTCGTCTTCGCCACAGGCAAGCTCCATTCCGTGCAAGACCTCGCCGCCCACGCCTTCGCCGCGGTGGGATTGGATTGGCACAGTTATGTTAAAACGGACCCGCGCTTTCTGCGCCCGATCGAACCCGCGCGTTTGGTCGGCAATCCCGCCAAGGCCATTCGCCTACTCGGCTGGCACGCCGGCCAGCCGTTTGCCGAGTTGATCAAAGAGATGACCCTCGCTGAACTCCAAACACTGGGCACGCCATAGGATCTCGGCTCATGCGTATCGCTTTTCTCTGCGGTTCCCAGGAGGCCGGCCGTGATGGAGTGGGAGACTATACCAACGGCTTCGCCGAAGAACTGCGGCAGCAGGGTCACGAGGTCATCGTCATCGGTCTTAGGGATAAGTTTGTCAGCGAAGTAACCTCCACCGAGCGGCACGTCGCTGGCGGTTCCATCCAAGTGCTGCGGCTTCCATCCGCATTACCGTGGCCGGAGTGCATCGAGCTGGCTAGGCAGCAGCTCGACCGATTCGATCCCGAATGGGTCAGCCTGCAATTTGTCTGTTACACCTTTCACCCCAAAGGACTGGTTCACGGGCTCGCCGGGAAACTGGCTCCACTGCTGAGGGGGCGGAAGCTGCATGTCATGTTTCATGAAATCTGGCTGTGCAAAGAGCTGGGTTGGGGTTGGAAGCAATGCGCCGTCGGCGCGGTGCAACGGATTCTCATCCAGCGTTTCATCCGGTTGGTCAAGCCGGCTGTCATGCACACCAGCAATGCCACCTATGCCGCGCTGCTGAATCGAAGCGAAATCCCGGTAACGGAATTGGGCTTATTCGGAGCCATACCCATTCCTTCCGAATCCAGCACTGCATGGATCGAGTCGCAGTTGCAAACCGCGTTCGGCGGCGATTACCGCCGCGAAGCCGTCTGGCTCTTTGGCTTCTTCGGCGCACTGCATCCCCAATGGCCGCCGGAACCTTTGCTTACCCATCTCCATCGGTCGGCGCAGGCCGCCGGAAAGAAACCTGTGCTCCTATCCATCGGTCGCACCGGTAGCGCGGGCGCGGACCTTTGGAATCGCATCGCCCAGGATTACGCCAATCGCTTCGCCTTCGTGCGCCTCGGCGAGCAACCCACGGAGTACGTTTCCGAATACCTCTCGTTCCTCGACTGCGGCATCGCGACCACGCCCCGTTCCATCATCGGCAAAAGCAGCACCGTCATTTCCATGCTCGAACACGGACTGCCGGTGATCGTCAACCGCGACGACGCCCCTGCCGGAGCACCCTTGATGAGCAAACCTGATCCCCTTCTCATCCCATGTGACGCCGATCTTGAGACGCGCCTGCAGGCCGGTCCAGAAAGAGGCTCGCGCGGCTCGCGCCGCCAGCAGGCGGTGCGGGATTTTGCATTCGCCTTGGAGCGAGCGCCAGCATCTGTCTAGGTTTCCAAGATCAATGAGTCGCCTCGCTTCCATCCTTCCCCGTTCGCTTAAACCCTGGTTGTGGCAGCGCTTGTCGCAACTGATGCACCTGCAATATCAGCTTCCGTCCGGCATTCGCGCGCAAATTGCCAGCTATTCGGATTGGTGCATCTACAATGACATTTTCGTGGCTGGCGAATATGACAGGGCTATCAATGCAGCTTTGGATAGGGCCAAACCGGCGCGAACATTCCGAGTCGTCGATCTGGGTGCAAATGTCGGTTTCTTTACACTACGGGTTCTTGATTTGATCGTCCGCCGTCAAATCCCATTTGACCGCATCGACTGTCTCCTCGTCGAGGCTTCGCCAAGACTGCGCCCATCTCTTCATCGACATCTCGACAACATCGACCGAAAGGAACTCACAACCAAGATCGTCATTGGTCTCATCGGCCTAAAGACTGGGGAGGCACGGTTGGCATTGAAGGCGTCGGAATGTATGAATCAGGTCGTCGAAGAACCCGCCGGCACGTCGCGCAGCGTCCCGTACTACAATCTCGACGAGGCGCTTGATGAAACCGCCGGGATCAGCCTTCTCAAATGCGACATTGAAGGTTCGGAACGCGATTTTCTTGAGAACTACCCGCACTTATTGCGCAACACACAGGTGGCGGTGTTTGAGTTCCATGATCCGATGTGTCCCGCATCTGCTGGAGTGCCGAAGGTAATGAGTGCAGGGTTCACAACTAGTCATATCCTGCTCGATCAGGGACATGCCACGACGATCTTCTTTGAACGGTGATTCAACCCATCGAATGAAGATAACGCTTTTTGCCACCATAGCCGGAATGGGGGGAATCCAGATGAACGGGCGCGGGCTCGCCAGGGCATTCCTCCGGGCTGGCTACGAAGTTCAGGTGCTTTCTTCGGTGCTCAATGTCGCCTCGGGCGGAGAGGTCAGAGCCGGTGAAAACGATGGGTTGCTCCAGATGGGTGCAAAGATCGTCTATCTGCCCGTGCAACCGGGTGCGCTCCAGCGCTGGCGGGAGTTTTCGCGGCTGGTGCGCGAAGTGAAAGACTTCGGACCAGATGTGCTGATCGGCACGGGCACAAGCTGGCATCTGGGGCTCTTAGGCCTAGCGCTTCCCAAAAAGGTGAGAAAGATTTTCTACGAAGGGATGTCCGGGGAATCAAACGGAGTCAAAGACCCTCGCCGGCTGGTGCGTTGGTTTTTTCATGAAGTGGTCGGCCAGTCGCCGCGTGTGATGCGGAATTTCGAGCGATCCTTTGGGTGGAGGAAAAGGCTGGCCGCGATTCCGGCGTTCCCCGAGCCTCTGGAGCTGACGGCGAAATTGCCGGAAGCGAAACGGCATGCAGTCCCGCTCGGAACGGCGCGCGCCGCGTTTTTCAGCCGATTGGTGGAGGGCAAACAGGCGCTCTGGCTGGTGCGGCAATGGGAGACATTGAAAGACCTTGTCGGCGTGCTGCACATTCATGGCCGCGGGCCGGAGCAAGCGGCGATCGAAGCCTACATCGCGGAGAATGGTTTGCAGGAACGCGTGCGCTGCTGCGGAGGCTACCCGAGCGGTCAGGCCTATGCGGATCTTCTGGGGAGTTATGATGTGACGCTCTTACCCACGGTCTTTCCCGAGGGTGCCCCTCTGGTGCTGTTGGAATCAATGGCCTGCGGCGTTCCCTTTGTCGCCAATGGCGTGGGTGGCATCCCCGACTATGCCACGGAAAATCCCGACTGCCTCGTGGTTCCGAGACAGGAGGCTTTTCTTGATGGAGTGCGGCGGATGGTGCAGGCGTTGTCGAATGAAGAGATCGACCAGGGACGGCTGCAACGCTTCTATCTGGCACAGTACTCACAGGCGGCCATTGAAAGGCAATGGCTCGACTACCTCGCCAGCTAAGTCCATGCAGGTCACCTACACCGCTCCGAATCGCGCACACCACTATGCCTATGCGCGCGCGCTGGACGAAGCAGGATGCCTGCGAGCGTTTGTGTGCGGCTTTTCGCGGTTCAGTCCGCGCGCGGCACTGCCCGAAATTACCGGCAAATTTATTCGCGCCGATCATTTGCAGAATATCTACCTTGCGTGTCTCAAACTGCGGATGCCCGCGCCTGTCACCGACGAGCTGGCGTATTGGAGCAAGCGATGGCTGGATCGAATGTCTGAGGCTCCGGCGCGCGACTCCAACATCTTTCTTTTTTACAGCGGCAGCGGTCTCCGCACCGCCACCCGGCTGCGCGACTCGGGTGTGGCTCGCGTGGTCGAAGCGGTGAATTCCCATGTGCTCGTCCAGGAGCGGATTCTGCGCGAGGAATACGGACGGATCGGACTGCCTTTCCGGCGTTTTCATCCGCGCGAAGTCGCCCGGCGTGTCCGCGAATATGAAACCGCCGACGCCATCCTTTGTCCTTCGGACTTTGTGCGCCAGACCTTTGAAGATGAAGGCATCCCCGCGGCCCGCATTTTCACCGTCCCCTACGGCATGTCACTCCCGACTGCGCCGCCACCCATAGAGCTATCGAACGGCACCTTTCGGGTGCTCTATGTCGGACAGATCAGCGTGCGCAAAGGTCTGCGCTATCTATTTGAAGCCTTCGCGCAACTCCGCCATCCCAAGAAGGAGCTATGGATCGTCGGACCCATGACCCGGCAGACCGGCCTCCATAACATCGCCGCGCCGACCGGCACACGCTTCCTCGGCGTCCTCAAAGGTGACGCCCTCGCGCAGGCCTACCAAAGCTCCACGGTCTTTGTCCTCCCGACCGTGGAGGATGGCTTGGGTCTGGTTCTCGGCGAAGCGATGTCCTTCGGACTGCCCCTGATCGCCACCGCCCATAGTGGCGGCGCGAATCTTTTCCGGGACGGCGATCAGGGTTTCATCGTCCCCATCCGCGACTCGGGAGCCATTGCCGATAAACTTCAGCAACTCGCCGACGATCCCCCCCTCCTCAGCCGCATGTCCGCCGCCGCCGCCGCCCGCGCGAAACATCTCGGAGGCTGGGAGACAGCGGGCAAAATGCTCGTGGACGCGCTGCACGCCATCTCCCAAATTCCCCAGCGATGAACGATCCGAAAGCCACCCGCCGGCTGCAACACTGGCTCCTTTTCCTGGTGCTCGTTCTGACCTTCGAGGGCCTCCTGCGCAAAAAGGCCCCGCCGGGCGTCAAGCAGATGATCTTCTTTCTGAAAGATTTCATCGCCATCTGGCTCGCCGTGCAAGTCGCCCGGATGCGGCAGCCACCCGCGATCCAGTTTCTCTCCACGGC
>JANXSB010000430.1 GCA_025352865.1 Chthoniobacter sp.
GAGGCTGTGGACGGTGAGCAGGTGCTTTGGCTCGCCGGGTGTGTCCTCGATTTTCTGGCGGAGCTTCACGATGAGCTGATCGAGGGTGCGGGTGGTGCCGTAGTATTCGATGCCCCAGATTTCGCCGAGGATGGTGTCGCGGGAGACGGCGTTGCCGCGTTCGCGGAAAAGCAGGGCGAGGACTTTGAGTTCGCGCGGGGTGAGCTCGATGGATTCTTTGCGGCGCTTTGCAATCGACGCGCACATTTCCAAACGCGATCTCCGTCGGCCGCCGGTTGGGAACTGATTGGTGGTGCATGCAAAGCCCGCAATCGCCGGGCAACGGTCCGGTTCACCAAACGGTGGCTGGGGGATTTGAGTTGCTGAAATCCGACTCCAACTTGCATCGCTCCGGCTGGGAGCGTGGACCGAAATTCCCGTCTTTGCGTGAGGTTTTTTGAATTCCGGGCCACCCGCTAAGGCCGCGCATCGGGGAGCAGCGCCACGAGCAGCGCGAGCGCGGCGGTCTGCGTGTTGAAATTGCGGGTCGTCGTGTCCTTCGCACCGTCGTGCCACTCGATGGGGTACTGCCCGTCGGCACCGGGGCCGATGCGGATGAGCGACGCGGCGCTCGCGCGGAGGCAGCGGTCGATTTGCGGCGTGGTCTCGGGGTGAAGATGGCGCGCGGTCAACACGTCGCGAAGCTGGCCGAGGTAGCGCACGCACACGCCTTTGAAAAGACCGGGGTCCCATCCGTTGACGCCGAGTTTTTCCACCAGCACGCCGTCCGGCGTGGTGAGCCCGGTGCGGGTCAGCACCGAGTCGGCTGCCCTCACCGCTTCGTCGAGATATTTCGCGTCACCCGTCGCCTGATACAGCGCGGTGACCCCGCCGATGTACGCGCCTTGATTGTAGGTCCAGTAATCGCCTTGGTGGCCCGGCTGATCGATCACGCCGGTGCCGTCGTAGAGCGCTTTTGCATGCTGCCATTCGAGCGCGCGCTGCGCCCACTGGAGATACGCGGGCTCATGCGTGCGCTGGTAAAGTCGCGCGGACAAAATGACGAAGAGACTGTTCGTGATCGAGTTGGGTTTCTGCTTGTCCGCGTCTTGGCACCACACGATGCCGCCCTCCTTTTCCGGTCGCCAACCCGCGGCCATGTGCGCGTGAATCGCGCGGGCCGTCGCCAGATATTTCGCCGCGCGCGTGCGGTCGTACATCTTCAGCCACGCGATGCCCCACCACGCGGAATCATCGAGGTATTCATTGCGAAAATCCGTGTAAGCCACCGTGCCCTGCGCCTCGCCCGGCTTGACTGGATGAGCCTTCGCGTCCGCCTCGGCCTTTTGCTGGCGGCGCTTCGCCGCCTGCTCATCCGCATCGCTCCACTGCTTGCGGCGCTTGAGTTCCGCGATGATCCGCGGCGCTTTGCGGCGGGGGTCTTTGTTGAGTTCGTAAAGCGTGTCGAGCGTAACATCGAAGTCCGTGCGCCCGCTCACTTTCATAAAGTCGATCAGCACCTCCACGGCATTCGCCGACGACCACCACGGCGGATTGCGCCGGCCCTCGTAATGCGCGCGCACATCGTCGCCCGCGCGGTCGAGCCAGATGCCGAGCGTCGGCGACCAGTAGGTTTGATTCAGCGTGCCGATGCCCGTGGCGATCCGCGCGATGAGCGCATCGCGCGCCGGGATTTCCGGCGTGGGTTCCTCCGCAGCGGCGGCGACCGAAAGCACGAGCGAGCAGGCGAGCAGGAGGATTTTCATTTTGGGAAAACAGCGGAGTGCCCATACGATGCCGCGTCACGCACCCGTAGCTCAACTGGATAGAGCATCGGTCTTCGAAACCGAGGGTTGTGGGTTCAAACCCCGCCGGGTGCAGATTTTCCCGCGCCTACCGCGCCGGCGGGTTCACCTCGCGCACGGTCGCGCCGTGGGCCTCGCTGAAGATGAGGATGGCGAGCTTTTCCACGCTCGCGAGTTCCTCCGGCTTGAGCATCTGGTAGCTCATGTTTTCGCCCGAGCCGCCATCGCGCGCGACCGGCGCGGGCTGGTGCGCGGACTCGCTGCTGTTCAGGCTCGCGTAGTCGAACTTCCCGCGCAGGTCGGTGTAGCCGTCCTTGAAAAAGCGCACGGTGCCGTTCTTGAGCCGCGCATAGACTTTCACGTAAGCCTTCGCCACCGCCTCGCCCGCGGCCTGGTCGCGGACTTCGAGGCGGCCGTAGTTTTCCGCCAGCGTCAGCTTGAAGGTGTTCGCGTGATACGCCTGCGCCTTGCGCTGGCCCGCGCCGAGGATTTCCACGAGCACGTTGGCCTTCGCAAAATCCGCGGGCAGCGGGAGGTCGGTCGCATCCTTGCCGGGGGGCAGTTTTTCCACCGCGGTTTTCGTCGGCTTGATGATCGAGAAGCGCCCCGCGTCCTGCGTCACGAATGGGCTGCTGCTGAACAGGAACTCGGGGTCCATGAGGTAATAATTCACCGTCACCTCGCCCAGATTTTTCCACGTCAGCGCGATGTTCTTGTTCTCGACTTTGAAATCGAACGACGGTTCCGTGGCCGCCAGTTCGCCCTGCTGCCCTTCGCGATCCTTCTGCCCGTCGGCCTTCGCGGCCGGCTGCGCTTTTCCCTCGATCTCGTCGAGCTGCGTGCCGACATCGGCGAAAAGTTTCCGCCAGCGATCCACCGGATAGTCCGCGTACTGATTCGCGATGCCGCGCGCCGCGGCGAGCTGCTCCTCATAGAACGCCGCGTAGCAGCGGAAATAATCGTGCTGCAAACGCGTCGGCAGCGCCTCGGCCTTGATCGTGTGAAAACGCGCCAGCG
>JANXSB010000439.1 GCA_025352865.1 Chthoniobacter sp.
CACCCGGCTCCTGCAGCACGCGCGCACCACGGCGAAATGGGCCGTCTATTACGGCCAGGGGCGCGATGCCTTCGATGTGCGCGGGCGGGTCGCGCACGAGAGCATTTTCAATATCAACGACGGCTCCTACCGCTGCCCCAATTCGCAGCAGGGCTGGTCGCCTTTCACCACTTGGACGCGCGGGCTGGCATGGATTCTTTGCGGCTACGCGGAGCTTCTCGAATGGCTCGCGGAGCGGCCAAATCAAGAGCTGGAGCGGCTCGGCGGGCGGGAGGCCATCGAGTCCGTGATGCTCAACGCCGCGCGCGCCACCGCGGATTTCTACATCGAGCAGACGCCCACCGACGGCATTCCGTACTGGGACACCGGCGCGCCCGGCCTCCGCTGGATGGGCGATTATCTCGCGTGCCCCGCCGACCCTTTTAACAACTTCGAGCCCGTGGACAGCTCCGCCGCCGCCATCGCCGCGCAGGGTCTGCTCCGCCTCGGCAGCTACCTGCAAAAAAGCGCGCCCTCGCCCGACGCCGACCGCTACTGGCAGGCCGGCCTCACCGTCTGCGACACGCTTTTCGCCGAGCCCTATCTCTCCACCGACCCGGAGCACCAGGGGCTCATCCTCCACAGCATCTATCACCGCCCGAACGGCTGGGATCACATCGCCTCCGGCCAGCGCGTGCCCAATGGCGAGAGCAGCATGTGGGGCGACTACCACGCCCGCGAACTCGCGCTCTACCTCCAGCGCGTCATCGAGCAAAAGCCGTATCTCTCCTTCTTCGGCGCGTAGCCCGGATTCTTTCCCGTGTTATCGCAACGGGCTCGCCTCCGCGGTGCAGCGGCGAAAGCGGCGGAGCACGAGAGCGGCGATGACGCCGTAGCACAATCCGCCCGCGGCCATCGCCGAGCGCAGGCCGGCGAGGTCGGCAAACTCGGTGATGAGCAGGCCGGCGAAGGGCAGCATGCCGAAGAAGCTCAGCCCCGCGATCGCCGAGACGCGGCCGCGCAGCGGGTCGGGCGCGCGTTCCTGCACGATGGTATTCGCCAGCCCGAAGAGCGTGGACGTGCCGAGCGTGAGCGCGATCATGGCGACGATCGCATGGGCCAGAGTTTGCGCGGCGGCGAGGCCGCACATGGCGACGACGATCATCGCGACCGCAGCACGCAGCCACGCGTTCCGGTTTTGCCGCCGGATCGAAAGCAGCCACAGCGAACCGATGAACGCACCGATGCCTGACGACGCCATCAGCAGACCATGCTGACCCGCCGGAATGTGCAGGACGTGCCGCGAGTATAGCGGCATGAGGATCATGAAAAACGGCGAGATGCAGACCGTGCTGCTCGCGAGGAGGAGGATCATGGTGAAAGTCGGGCGGTCGCCGCGGACGTGACGCCAGCCTTCGCGCATGCCGCTCTGCCGCTCGCGCTCTTCCTCGTCCGTGCCGCGCGGGCGCGGGTGCAGCGTGAGCAGCGCGGCGATGAGCGCGACGAAGGTCAGCGCATTCAGATAAAACGCCAACGCTGTGCCGTACTGCCCGATGACCCAGCCGCCGAGCGCCGGGCCGCCGAGCCGCGTGGCGTGAAAGATCGAGCGGTCCACGGCAATGGCCGCGGAGAGTTGCTCGCGCCCGACCAGCTCCGGCACGAGCGCGGAGGCGGCGGGCATTTCAAACGCCGTGGAAATGCCGAGCAGCATGCCGGCGATGACGATGTGGAAAATCTGCACTTGATGCGTGGCGACGAGCCAGCCGACAGCAACAGCGAGCGCGGCTTGCACGATTTGCGTGGCGATGAGGATGCCGCGCTTGTCGAGGCGGTCGGCGAGCGAGCCGCCGTACATCGTCAGCGCGGTGACGACCCAGCCCTGCGCGAGCATCTGCATCCAGGTGCCGAGCAGCGAGATGACTTCGCCGCCCATGTAACGCGCAAACTGCGGCTGTCGCAGAACGGTCCACGGGCTGGCTTGAGGCAAGGGCGGCGGCTGGCTCAGAGCGCAGCCCTCATTGCTTGAGCGTTTGCAGGAAGGCTTTGATGTCCTCGATTTCCTGCGGCTTGAGGATGAGGCCCATCGGCGGCATCGGCGAGACGCCGAGCTGCTCGTAGCCTTTCGCCAGCACTTTGTTTGGCTCAAGCAGCGACTCGGTGATGTAGGCGGCGTTCTGGCGCGTGGCGATGCCGTCGAGCGCAGGCCCGACGGTGCCGCCTTTGCCGCCGAGCATGTGGCAGTTCATGCACGCGGCCACGGGATGTTTCCAAAAGATGTCCTCGCCGCGCTTTGCATCGCCGGCGGCGACGGCGTCCTCGCCGATGGGGAGGAGTTCGCACAGCTTCACGTCGTCGTAATAACCGTCGCCCTTCGCGACGAGGAGAAGGTTGATGCTGGCCCTGGTTTCCGCGCCGCTGTTCCAAGTCGTTTCGACTTCGATCCAGTCGCTCTCGCGCGTGACCTTCTCCGTTTCGTGATGCGTGACGTGGTCGTTGAGGCTGACTTTGCCGCGCAGCCCGTGGCCTTTGATCCACGCGCTGAGTTTGTATTCGGTGTTCGGCTTGAGCATCACGTCGGCGAAAAAGCTCGTGTCCGCCTCCTCGCGTGCGACGACGCGCAGCGCGTTCGTGCCGGAGTGGGTGTTGCCCTCGCCGGTGACGACCTTCCATTCCGCGCCCGCGTTGCCGGGGCGGTTGCCGTAGTCGCGGCGTTTCCAGCCTTCGGGAAAGCCGTCGGCGGCGAGCGTTTCGAGGCCGGGGTTCGGGAGCAGGTTCGGGCCGTCCTTGTAGATTTGCGTCTGGTGTTTCTTGCTGAGAATGCGGGCCGCTTCGGCGAGCCATTCGTCGGCTTTCACGAGGGGATCGGCGGCGAGCCGGACGACGAGGGTTTTAATTTCCGGCGTGGTGGAAAACTCGGCAAGCTTGACCATCGCGGCGAGGCGCGTGGTGAGGTCGGGATCGCTGACCACGCCGCTGCCGAAAAAGAGCGCCTGCGCCGCGCTGTCGTTGCCGAGCGCACGGATGGCGTTGCGGCGGAGCGCGGGGTCTTTGGCGAGGAGCGCGGCTTTGTGCGAATCGCTGTCGAGCTTTCCCAGACCTTGCAGCGACCGGAGCGCGTGGATCGCGCCTACCTTGCCATCGTTCGCTTTCACCATCGTGACGAGCGCTGGAACAGCAGCCTCCGCCTTTTCCTCAACGATGAGCCGCTGTGCTTGCAGTCGTCCATATTGCGTGTCGCCGCTCAAGTTTTTGAGCGACGGCGCGGTGGCCCTAACGAGATTGATGCCGTGTTGGATTTCCGGTTTGCCATTCAGCACGA
>JANXSB010000481.1 GCA_025352865.1 Chthoniobacter sp.
GGCTGGCGATCAACCATCTCGAAGGGCACCTGCTCTCGCCGTTTTTTGGCGCGGCGGAAATTCCGCCTGCCGTCGCGCTCATCGTCAGCGGCGGGCACACGCTACTCGTGGAGATCGAGGCCTTTGGAAAATACCGGCTGCTGGGCCAAACGCAGGACGACGCGGCGGGCGAGGCTTTCGACAAAGTGGGCAAGCTGCTCGGGCTCCCGTATCCCGGCGGGCCGAATGTGAACCGCCTCGCCAGCGGCGGCGATCCGGCGCGCGTGGATTTTCCGCGCAGCATGCTCCACTCGGACGACTTCGCTTTCAGCTTCAGCGGGCTCAAGACCGCCGTGCGCTACCTCCTCCCGAAGCTAGGCGGCATCAGCCTTCCCGACGTGTGCGCATCTTTTCAGGAAGCCGTTGTCGATGTCCTCGTGGCGAAAACCCTGCGCGCCGCCGAAGCCACGGGCCAGCGCACCGTCGCCGTCAGCGGCGGCGTGAGCTGCAATACGCGGCTGCGCGAAAAACTCCGCGTCGCCTGCGACTCCCGTGGGCTGGAACTCCGCATCGCCGAGCCCACGCTTTGCACGGACAACGCCGCGATGATCGGCTACGTCGCCGCTCTCAAATTCGCCCGCGGCGAAACCTCCCCGCTCACCGCCGACATCGACCCGAATCTGCGGCTCGTGGCGTGAGCGCCCCATCTTCGCGGACTTCCCGGAGAAGTTTCGGAACTCACGGCCACCAATTTTGCAACGAAGCGGGAGGTAGTTCTTATCGGTGGTCATGTGACCCGCGTTGCGGCACCGGCAACCGGGAAATAGCGGTTGGCTTTTCCCCGCCCGCACATGAATCTCCCGGCGGCTGGCAGATGATCGCTGCGGAAAGGCGCGAGCTTTTTCCGCAGAGGAAAGTCCGAACACCACAAGGCAGCATGCCGCGCAAAACGCGCGGGGGCGCACGGCGAAAGCCGGGCGCGACGGAAAGTGTCACAGAAAACAAACCGCCCGCGGCCACGTCGAAAGATGAAGTCGCGGGTCAGGGTGAAAAGGCGGGGTAAGAGCCCACCGCCCGGCGCGCAAGCTCCGGGGCACGACAAACCCCATGCGGTGCAAGACATAACAGGGAGCGCGGGCCGCCTGCCCGCTGCGCGCGAGCGCGGCAGCTTCCGGGTACTAGTCGCACCAGCGCTCCGCGAGGGGCGCGGCGGTCCGCTCTGGCGGGCTGAGAGAAATGATCATCACCCGCGGCGGGCGACCGCTGCGGGACAGAATTCGGCTTATCGCCAGCCACCTGGGAAGGCGCCCTCCGCGAGGAGGGCGCCTTCGCCTTTTGAGCTTGCGCCCACGCGGCATTGCGGCTGACTCGGCGCATGAGCAAGACCGCGCAATTCTGGATGGTGAAGCAGGAGCCGACCGCCTACTCGTGGGCGGATTTCGTGAAAGACGGACGCGCCGCGTGGACGGGCGTGCGGAACTTTCAGGCGCGGCTGAATCTGCGCGCGATGCGGAAGGGCGACGCGGTGCTTTTCTATCACAGCGTGGTGGGGAAAGAGGTCGTCGGACTCGCGCAGGTGGCCGCCGAGGCGTATCCCGACGCGACAGCGACGGAGGGCGACTGGTCGTGTGTGGATCTCACGCCGGTGCGCGCGCTGAAACGGCCCGTGACGCTCGACGAAATCAAGGCCAGCGCGAAGCTCCGCGAGATCAAGCTGGTGCGGCAATCGCGCCTCTCGGTGCTGCCGCTCACGGCGGCGGAGTATGCGGAAATCGTGCGGCTTTCCGGCCGCGGAAAGCAGCTTCCTCGTTGACATTGCGGAAGAGGTGGAAAACCCTCTCGCGCATGAAAGAGTTCGCGGCCTTTATCCTCCTCATCGTGCTCGTCCTAGTCGGGTGGAGCCAGCCCTACAAGGCGCACTTCAGCAGCGTGGTCGGAGACCCGCCACCGGTCCTCGCGGCCCCACCGGTTGCGACGGCGGATGCGGCTCCTGCCTCGTCTTCCCCGGCGGGATCCGCGCCCGCCGTTCCGCAGGCAACGCCGGCCCGCGATAATTCCTGGCTCTGGAATAAGACGTCGATGGACGAAGCGCATTCTGACAAGGGAGGCGGAAAACGTGGCCGGTAGAATCGGCGGTTGGCTGGTTTATTTTGCGGTCGTGGCCGGGCTGATTTTCATCGGCTGGAATGAGCCGCTGCACTACCGTTTTCTCTCCCGCGCGGAGATCAACGCGATCGAGCATCCCGCCACTCCGCCGCCAGCTCCCAAGCCGATCACACCGAAGCCCGGTGCGTGGATGACCGAAGCTTCGCGGACGACTAAGCTCGACGGTGGCTCGCGCGACAATCAGCGCAGCATGTACCGTCCGCAGGGCACGCCTTACCCGGTGCCGTCGCCATAGAAATTTGCCGCCCTGAACGCCGGTTCTTTCGCGACTCTGCGTGAACCGCCCGGCGCCTGGATTTTTTCCATTGTCACCCGCTCGCCGCTTCGGTAAATGCCACGCCAACTTATGAAGCGCATTTTTGTTCCGGCCTCCCTCGCAGTCACCCTCGCCCTTTTCAGCGCGTGTGACGAAAGCAACCATCGTCCGACCAAGAAGGGCGGCTTTCATCCGACCAATCCGACGAACGCGGACAATCCCAAGCCGGTACCGGGTGACGAAGTCGAAAAGCCCGAGAAGCACGAGAAACCCTCGCCCAACGAAGCGCCCGTCAATCCCGTGCCGGAGCCGCCGAAGCAGGTCGGCGAGATTCCCTACGGAAAATCCGTGCCGGGCAGACCGGGGTTCGTTTTCAGCCCGTCCGACCAGATGAAATACATCGACGTGCGCGGTTTCCCGCCCGGCACCGAGGTGAAGGATCCGTACTCGGGCAAGAGCTTCCTCGTCCCGTAGGAGGAAAGGCGGAAGGCGGAAGGCGGAA
>JANXSB010000498.1 GCA_025352865.1 Chthoniobacter sp.
CGTCTTTGAGGAACCCGACCTCATCGAGCGCACCGTGCGCGATTTCCTCACCGACGAAATCGACGAGGTCATCTGCGACGACGAGCACGCCGTGAAGCGCATGATCGAAGTCGTCGGCCAGATTTCCCGCCGCTCCGCCTCGCGCATCAAGCACTACAGCGGCCCGCTTCCGGTCTTCGAAAATTTCAGCGTGCAAAAACAGATCGACGACGCCTTTCACCGCCAGGTCTGGCTCCCCTGCGGCGGCTACATTGTCATCGACGAAACCGAGGCCCTCATCGCCATCGACGTCAACACCGGACGCAACAAAGGCGGCAAGGACGTGGACAAAACCATCCTCCAAACCAATCTCGAAGCCGCCGACGAAATGGCCCGCCAGATGCGCCTCCGCAACATCGGCGGACTCATCATCGGCGACTTCATCGACATGAAAAGCCGGCGCGACCAGCAGGCCGTTTTCCAGCGCGTGAAAGACGGCCTCCGCCGCGACAAAGCCAAGACGCATGTGCTCCCCATCTCCCCGCTCGGCCTCCTCGAAATGACCCGCCAGCGCGCCGCCGAATCCATCAGCGGCGCCGTCTTTGACACGTGCCCGTACTGCCACGGCCACGGCAAAGTGAAGAGCGCCATGACCATGAGCGTCGAGCTCCAGCGTGCGCTGCATCAGGTGATGAAAAAATATCAGGACACCATCCACGAAGTGAAAATCATCGTGCATCCGCATGTCATGGAGCGCCTCAAATCCGAGGACGAGGAACTCCTCATCGACATTGAGCGCAAATACGCCGGCCGCCTCACCTTCCGCAGCGATCCCACCTTCCATCACGAAAAATTCAGCATCACCGACGCCAACACCGGCGCGGAACTGAAGGCGTAATTTTCCTCACTGCCTCGGGCCGCACGCGGTGAAAATCGCGCGCCGCCGCTGCGATTTTCACCGCACCTTTTTTAGCTGATGCCGAGCGAGCGCAGGAGCGTGCCGTCGATGCGCCCGGTGACTTCGAGGCCGCGATTGTACTGATAGGCGCGGATGGCCGCGCGCGTGCCGGGGCCGACATCGCCGTCGATGGCACCGCGATAGTAGCCGCGCCGGGCGAGCGAGCGCTGCACGTCCACGGCGAGGTCATCGCTGTAGCTGGTGCTGGAGCGGTAGGTGTAGCTCGTGCGCGGGATGCCGCGGTAGTAGGTGCGCGTGGGGTAGGAGTCGTAGGAATAATCCGGCGCGCTGTAGAAACCGAAGCTGACCGACGGACGGGCATAGCCAAACGGGCGGTAGCCATAGCCGTAGCTCGGCGCGCAATACGGCTGCACATAGACAGCGCGACCGTGGTCGGAGTCGTGATGATGGTGTTCATCGTGGGCGAGGCCAGCCGCGGGTGCGGCGAAAACGAAGGCGGCGAGGGCCGCGGCGCGGAGAGAGATGTGATGATTCATGGCATTAGGGATTCGTCGTGAGAGACGCATGCGCGTCCCTATTTCTTCATTGAAACTTTGCCCGGTTCGCGCCGCGGGCAAGCGTTCATTGCGTTTCGCGTTGCGGTCCCGCCGCCGGCGCGAGCGCGATCTCGGGGCCATACCGCCCTTTCAACTCCCGCTTCCACCACGCCCCGCCCTCACCCCATCGCGTGAATTGGTACTCATAGAGCATCGAGCGGACGTAGCGCGGCGGATGCGTGGGAAAAGGATTCGTCTTCAGCAGGCCGAGCACCTCCGGCTGCCCTTCGAGCAGGCGTCCGAGAAAACTTTGGAACCACGGATTCCGATCCCACATGCCGAGCGCCGCGAACCACATCTGCCAGTCCAGCCGCGGCTGGTGCGGCGCGACTAGCCCCGGCCCGGCGCGCACATCCCCAGGCTTCCAATGAAATTCATATTCCTGCCAGACCACGCCGTCATTGCTGCCCTCCACGATGATCTCCAGCCGCTGCGTCGTCATCACCGCGAAGAGTCCGTAGCCATTGAAACTGCGCAGCGGTGCGAGCGGATTCGCCCACTCGACGGGCAGGTCCAGCCCCGCGAGCCTGGCCGCATCTTTGAGCAGCGGCGGGAGCGAAAGCAGCGCGATCACGCAGGCCGCGATGGCTCCGGCGAGGGCGAGACGCGGACGCGGCGGCACTGGCCAATGGACGCTCGGCACCACGCACTCGCGCCAGCGACGCGGCCATGCGGCATCATCGAAAAGCAGAGCGCAGAGAGCGATCGTGAGCAGGTTGAAAAAGGCATAGTTGCCCGTGACGACAATAATGACCTGCAGCGCGACGAGCGCCCACGCACCCGCATGCCGCCAGCGCCGCGGCGCGAAGATGAGCCACGGCACGACCAGCTCGAATGCGAACATGATGAACGTCGCCCCGCGCAGCATCCAGCGGGGAGCCTGATGCGCGAACCACGCCGGCCAGAGCGGCAGCGGCTGCGTGGCAAAATGGAAATCCAGCGCCGTCAGCCCGCGCCATGTGGGATCGCCGCTCGCCAGCTTCACCACGCCGGACTCAAACATCAGCCGGAAGAGCAGCCACCACAGCAGCCACCTCCCGAAGCGCGGCACCGGCGAGCTTTCCTCCCACTCCGGTCGCAGCCTCCACGGCAGCGCGAGCGCCGCGAGCACCGCCGTCTCCAGCAGCAGTCCGTCCCATTGGAAATCGAGAAACGGACTGCCCACCGAAACCAGCGAAAGATAAAGCGCCCACAGCGCGAGCGAGCATCCGCCGGGAGCCACGCCCGCCACCATTACGAGCGAGATCACGATCCCCGCCACGCACAGTGCCGTGAGCATTCCATCGCCCGCGCCGAACCAGCAAAGCGTCGGCACCACCCACCGCGCACCCGCTCCGAGCTGCGCCTCCGCCCTTTCCAAAAACTGCCCCGCGGGCGCGATGCCGTGCGCGCCCATCAGCCCGCGCACCTGCGGGAGCAGCGAAGCGAACGCGCAGAAAAAAACCACCGCCAGCGCCCGCGAAAAAACCCAGCGCGCGACCGTGAACTGCGGTGGGAGTGGCTTCGGCAGATACATGCGATGCGTTCGGAAATCCGGGAAATCCGCCACGAACGCAAGCCCGCACCGCACGGTGGTTGTTCATGCCGTCATCCTGAGCGGAGTTCCCGGGGGGCGCAGGTGGACGGCAACGGAGTCGAAGGACCTCTAACTATTTCTTCGGGGCGAAGGCGGCGGGCGAAGCCGCGCAC